>DASUVP010000295.1:0-9949 GCA_036378895.1 Sphingomicrobium sp. | reverse complement strand
GAAGTGATACATGGCCTGGTCGGGGGTCAGCTTCGCGATCGGGGGCAGGACGCCGAACGCGTCAGCAGTCAGCATCACGATGTTCTTCGGAACCG
Organism: Sphingomicrobium sp.; assembly: GCA_036378895.1. Lineage (GTDB taxonomy): Bacteria > Pseudomonadota > Alphaproteobacteria > Sphingomonadales > Sphingomonadaceae > Sphingomicrobium. Next base: position 9,854 of record DASUVP010000295.1, on the reverse strand, counting down.
GCCCCATGTTCTCATCGGAACAATTGGGGATGTAGTGGATCGGGTAAGCGCCGCGGCTGTTCTCGGCATATTCCGAGCTGTCGAGGTCGAGCTCGCGGGTCACGGGATCCATGACCACATTCTCGAGTACCGTGCCGAACTTCTTCGTCGTCGCGTAGATCTCCGGCTCGGCCTCGGGCGAGAGGCGGATCATCTTCGCGTAGCAGCCGCCTTCGAAGTTGAAGACCGCCGTGTCAGACCAGCCATGCTCGTCGTCACCGATGAGCGTGCGGTTCGGGTCAGCCGAGAGCGTCGTCTTACCGGTGCCCGACAGGCCGAAGAAGACGGCTGTGTCCCCCGCCGGACCAATGTTTGCCGAGCAGTGCATCGGCATGATGCCCTCGGCCGGCAGCAGGAAGTTGAGAAGGCCAAACACCGACTTCTTCATCTCGCCCGCGTAGGCAGTGCCGCCGATGAGGACGAGCTTCTTCTCCAGGTTCACCGCGATCACCGTCTCGCTGCGGCAGCCGTGGCGTTCCGGATCGGCCTTGAACGACGGCAGGTCGATCATCGTGAACTCAGGCTCGAAGCCGGCAAGCTCTTCAGCTTCCGGGCGGACCAGCAGAGTGCGGATGAAGAGGTTGTGCCAGGCCAACTCGTTGATGACCCGAACGCGGACGCGGTGCTCGGGCTGCGAGCCGCCGTAGAGGTCGGCTACGAACAGCTTATCCTTGCCGCCGAGCGCAGTCATGAAGTCCTCGTACAAACGGTCGAACGCCGCGGGATCCATCGGCTTGTTGGTCTTGCCCCACCAGACCGTGCTCTCGCTCGTCGCATTGCGGACAATGAAGCGGTCCTGTGCGCTGCGGCCGGTGTGCTTGCCGGTACGGACGACCAGCGGCCCGTCCTTCGCAAGCAGGCCTTCGCCGCGCTGCACGGCATGCTCGATGAGGGGTGCCGTCGTCAGGTTCCAGTGAAGCTCTGCGCCCGTTTCGATGCCCTGATCGCTCAGGCCGAAGTGCGGAACCCGGTCGGTCAACTTAAAATCCCCTTCGTTCAATAAATTAAACGGCGGCGACCGGTCTGGCCTGCCGCCGCATACGTATGCGCAAAGCGCCTATAACGCCGAAAAAGTTGCCGCGTCAAAGCGGTTCGCAGTGGCTGTGCCAGCCCGACACGATGTAACCGGTTTCATCGAAGCGATTGAAAACCCGCCCCATTATTTTGCCGTGCCGGGCGCCGCTTGTTTATGCGGAATCGCCTGCCTATCCCTCGCAAATGAGCTCCGAGATCGCGCTGGTCGACGACGACCGCAACATCCTGACCTCCGTCTCCATTGCGCTCCAGGCGGAAGGGTTCGTGACCCGGGTATACACCGACCCGACGGCCGCCCTAAAGGCGTTCGCCGACAAGCAGCCCGATCTCGGCGTGTTCGATATCAAGATGCCTCACATGGACGGAATGGAGCTGCTCCGCCGGGTACGCGAATTCAGCACCATGCCCGTCATCTTCCTCACCTCGAAGGATGACGAGTTGGATGAGGCGCTTGGTCTCGCGATGGGCGCCGACGACTACATCTCCAAGCCCTTTTCGCAGCGGCTGCTGATCGCCCGGATTCGCGCTCTGCTCCGCCGCCAGGAACTCGCGCGCGGCAACTCGAGCGCGGACGAAACCGAGCCTGAACCCGTTCTGCTAGAACGGGGCCGGCTGGTAATGGACCCCGCCCGGCACCGCGTGCTCTGGGACGGCCGTGACGTCACGCTCACCGTCACGGAATTCCTGATTCTCGAGGCGCTGGCGCAGCGGCCCGGCGTGGTCAAAACCCGCAACCAGCTGCTCGACGTCGCCTATCACGACGACGTCTATGTCGACGACCGCACGATCGACAGCCACATCAAGCGCATGCGGCGCAAGTTCCGGGCAAGCGACCCACAGTTCGATGGCATCGAGACCCTCTACGGGGTCGGGTACAAGTTCCAGGGTGAGTAAGCGACGCGCCAACTGGTTCGGCCAGCTGCCGCTGACCCGCCGAATCTTCGCGGTGAACCTGCTGACGATCGTGTTGCTTGCCTGCGGGGTCCTCTATCTCGACGCCTTTCGCAACCAGTTGAGCGAAGAACGTCTCGGCCTTGTCCACCGCGAGGCGGACATGACTGCGAGTGTCCTTGCGGCCACTCCTCCCGCCGCTCGGGACTCGGTGCTTTTATCCCTAGCCAAATCGACAGGCAGCCGGATCAGGCTGTACGGACCGGACGGGTCGCTACGGAAAGACAGCTGGAAGGTGACCGGGCCGACCTACACTCTGCGCGACCCGACGACCCAGCGCTGGAACAAGGACGCCGCACGAGCTCTCGATCGCGGATTTAACGCGCTGGTCGGAGCGAAGCCGCTCGACGACTTCGTCGAGCCCGCGAACGATCGGGTCCAAGCCTGGTCGGAAGCCATTCATGCGCGAACGAAGCGCCAAACGGTGACCAAGGTCCGCAATGCGCCAGACCTCACCCCCGTCTTTTCCGCGGCGGCTCCGGTGGGCAACGAGCTGGTCCTGCTGACCACCAACGACCGCGACTTCACCCGCACCGTCCGCAGCCAGCGCCGTTCGCTGTTCGTGGCGATGGGTGTCGCCGTACTCCTGTCGGTGCTGCTATCCTTCTTCCTGGCACGAACGATCGCAAGGCCGCTCCGGAGAATCTCGCTGGCCGCGCATCGCGTGCGGCTCGGCCGGGCCCGCGAGGTGAAGGTGCCCCGCCTGCCATCCCGGACGGACGAGATCGGCCTCCTCGCCCGCGCCGTATCCGACATGAGCCAGTCCCTGCGGCACCGGATGGACAATATCGAGCATTTCGCAGCCGACGTGACGCATGAGCTGAAAAACCCGCTGGCGTCACTGCGGTCAGCTCTGGACGGCCTCGACCGGGTCGAGGACCCTGAATTGAAGTCGAAACTCCTCGCGGTCGCAAAGCACGACGTCATCCGCCTTGACCGGCTGATCGGCGACATCAGCGAAGCGGCGCGAACCGACGCCGAGCTCGCTCGCGCAAGGTTCGAGCCGGTCGATCTCGGGCCGGTGATCGAACAGCTGGTCGACGGTTGGGAACATCGCCGCGAGAAAGGCGATGCGCGGATCGCCTTCGCCCGTCCGCGCAAGGCGACCGCCGTCGTCCTTGGCGATGTGAACCGGCTGGTCCGCGCCATCGACAATATCATCGACAATGCGATCAGCTTCTCTCCTCCGGGCGGACTGGTGGAGATCGCTGCGTCGCGGGTAGGAGATGCGGTCCGGATTCGCATCGACGACGAAGGTCCCGGCGTTCCGGAGGAAGCCCGCGAAGCAATCTTTAACCGATTTCACTCAGTAAGACCGGAGGAAGAGCACTTCGGACGGCACACGGGCCTGGGTCTGGCAATCGCCCGCGCCATCGTCGAAGGCCATGACGGGGAAATTGACGTGCAGGACCGCGACGACGCGCCCTCGGGCGCTCGATTCACCATCAGCTTGCCGGCTGCGGAGGTCGCATGAGCAGCCGTCTTCTCTCGTCCGAAACCATCCATGCGAGCACGGTCGCGTCGGACGGACGTGCGGTTCTGATCGCCGGCCCTTCCGGGTCGGGGAAATCGGACCTTGCGCTCCGCCTGCTCGACCGCGGCTTCACGCTCGTCAGCGACGATCAGACCATCGTTCGCCGCGAAGGGGACCGCCTGGTCGCCAGCGCTCCGCCGACGATCAAGGGCAAGCTCGAGATCCGGGGCATCGGGATCGTCGAGATGGACACGGTCGACGACATCCCCGTCGCCTTGTTCGTAGAGCTGACCAGCGAGATCATGCGCCTGCCGGATGACAGGCGTGAGCGCCCGGTGCTCGGGGTCAACCTGCCGCTTGTCAGCGTAGACGCCCTCACTGCCTCGGCGGCATCCAAGGTCGCGCTGGCTCTCGACCGACTGGGGCTGAAGCTCTAACACTCGCGGCGGTGCCTTCCCGCCGTACTCCCCCTCGCCTCCTCCTCGTCACCGGCATGTCGGGCGCCGGAAAGTCGAGCGTTCTCGACGCGCTCGAAGACATGGGCTGGGACTGCGTCGACAATTTGCCGGTCTCCCTCCTCAACAACTTCGTGCACGGCGAGGAAGCGAAGGAGTGCAGGCTCGTGCCCGCCGCCGTCGGCATGGACGTGCGCAGCCGCGGCTTCGACGCGACTTCTTTGCCTGCGCTCATCCGATCGATCCAGGGCGTTCGCGGCGAAATCCTCTATCTCGACTGCGCAGGCACCGAGCTGATGCGGCGCTACGACGAGACCCGTCGCAGGCACCCGCTGGCACCGGACAGGCCTCCCGAGGACGGAATCGCGCGGGAACGTGACATGACGGGGCCCCTCAGGGCCGCGGCGGACAGCATCATCGACACGACCGACCTTACCCCGACCGAGCTGCGCGACGAGCTACGCCGCCGCTACCCCAGCGACAGCGATGAGCCGGTGCTGACGATTGTCTCATTTGGATACGCGCGCGGCGTGTCGCGGACCGCAGACCTGATGTTCGACATGCGGTTTCTTGATAATCCTCACTGGGTGGAGGACCTGCGACCCCTGACCGGCGCCGACCAGCCCGTTCGAGACCATCTGGCGAAGGACCCGGCCTGGGCCGATGCGATGGACCGGCTGGAGTCGCTTCTCACCGACTGGATTCCCCGCTACTGGGCCGCCGGCAAAAATTATGTGACTGTCGCGTTCGGGTGCACGGGGGGACGCCATCGATCCGTCTGTGCGGCGGAGGAAATGGCTCAGCGGTTGCGGACGGCGGGATTTTCGCCAAATGTCCGGCACCGTGACCTCGCCTCACGGCCGAGCGACACGATCGAGGAAGATCCGGGGCACGCCCAGTCGGGCGATTCTGGAAGTGGGTTGAACGAATGATCGGATTGGTACTGGTGACCCATGGCCGCCTGGCGGCTGAATTCGTGGTCGCCATGGAGCATGTTGTGGGGCCGCAGGAAGCAATCGAGGCCATCTGCATCGGTCCGGAGGACGACATGGAGGCGCGGCGCCAGGATATCGCCGAAGCCATCGCCAAGGTCGACCGCGGCAAGGGCGTTATCATCCTCACCGATCTGTTTGGTGGCACCCCGTCCAACCTCGCGATCTCCCTGATGAAGAGCGAAAATGTCGAGGTAATCGCCGGAGTGAACCTGCCGATGCTCATCCGCCTGGAAGGCGCCCGCAAGGTCATGGGCGTCCATGCGGCAGTCGCGGCCGCCCGCGAGGCCGGACGGAAATATATTTCGGTCGCCTCCGAAATCCTTGGGGAAGCGGCCGCTTGACCGCGCTTCGGCGCGAGGTCGAGATCACCAACCAGCGCGGACTTCACGCGAGGGCCAGCGCGAAATTCGTCAATCTTGCCAGCACCCTGGACGCGACCGTTGAGGTCGAGAAGGACGGCAACAAGGTGTGCGGCACGTCCATCATGGGACTGATGATGCTCGGCGCCGCGAAGGGCGACTCCATCGTCATCCACGTGTCCGGCGTCGAGGCCGAAGATGCGCTCCAAAAGCTCGCGACGCTCGTCGAGGAGCGGTTCGGGGAAGAATAATGCCCCGCGAGGTCACCGCTTTCTCCAACACGACGGTCAAACGCCTGCGGTCGTTGCGCGACAAGAAGGCGCGAAAGGAAGAGGGCCTGTTCCTTGCCGAGGGGCTGAGGATAATCACCGAAGCGCGTGACAGTGGATTGCTGCCGGAGATCATCATGTTCTCGGTGGAGGGAGCGCGACACCCGCTCGCCTCCGAAATCATCGCCGCGACCGAAGCAGCCGGCGGCGACGCCATCGAAACCACAGTGGACATCCTTTCCAAGACGTCGGGAAAGGACAATCCCCAGATGCTGGTCGCGGCCTACCGGCAACCGTCGACGGAGTTGTCGGCGATCGACCGATCCTCCGCGCCTCTCTGGTTCGTCTGCCAGGCCCTGCGCGACCCGGGCAATATCGGGACCATCCTGCGCACAGGCGATGCGGTCGGCGCCGGCGGACTGATCCTCATCGACGACAGCGCCGATCCCTATTCGGTGGAGGCAGTCCGCGCCTCGATGGGAGCCGTCTTCACCCAGCAGATCGCGAAAGCATCGTGGCAGGACTTCCTCGCCTGGCTTCGTTCGGACCCGAGCCAGCTCGTCGGGACCAGCCTAAATACCGATCGGGACTATCTGGCCGCCGAATATCGTCCGCCATCCTTCCTGCTGATCGGCAACGAGCAGCAGGGTCTGCCGGAAGCCTATGAGAAGGAGTGTGACATGCTGGTGAAGATCCCGATGGCCGGGCGGGCCGACAGCCTCAACGCCGCCATCGCGGCGGCGGTCATGGCGTTCCAGGTCAAGGCCAGCTGGCGCTCATGATTCGGAACCGGCCGAGCTCAGAAGCTTTTGTTTGGCCGATGAAACGGCTGGCAATCCTCGCGGCGGCGGCATCGCTCGGTGCGTGCCTGCCCCATCCTCCACCGTCCGCGGCGCCCTATCGCGCCGTCGGGCAATCGGCGGACTGGACGCTCATCATCGACGATCGGTTCATCACCTTCATTCCGGGCTCCGGGCAGCAGCCTTTGCTCCAGCCGGCGCCCAAGCCGATCATCGGGTTCGCCGGAGAAATCTACCAGACGCCGCGAATCAACGTGAACATCGTCCATACGCCGTGCAGCGATGGCCGGACCAACCGGGCCTATCCCGATCGCGTGCAGGTGGACGTCGATGGACGCCGCTACAACGGCTGCGGCGGGCTCTAGGAGCGGCCTCGAGTTTGTCCGCGCGCGTTTGTCCGCGCGCGAGCGCGAATCTTCACAAATGTTCACACTGACGGGGCCCTTAAGGCCACTCATTTTCAGTCGTTCAAAGAGCCTGCCACAAGGCAGCAGCCCAATTCCTATTTTGCAAGCCGACGCATCACTCTGCGGCGATCTGCGGTGGGTCGTTCTGTTCGTCGCCGCTTAGGCTGAGTTCCTGGTCGGCATAACGTGGCAAGGCTTCGACGGGCGTAAGAACCTCAATGTCACGCCGGCCAGGCTCGATATTCAGTTCCCGAAACTTGCGCGCGGTAACCAGCGATCGAGTCTCAAAGCTGGAAACGAAACTGTTGTAATTGTTGACAGCTGTGGAGAGGCCACTTCCAACCTTGCGAAGATCATCGGCCGCCTTGGCGAGCCGCTCGTACAATTCCTTGCCAAGCTCGCCGATCTGGCGCGCTTCCTTGGCCAGCTTTTCCTGCCGCCAGACGGCGGCAACGGTGCGAGCGATGGCAATGAGGTTCGTTGGGGTCGCAAGAAGAACCTTCTTTTCGAAAGCATAATCCCAGAGCGAAGGGTCCTGCTCCAGCGCGGCCGTCAGGAAGTGCTCTCCCGGAATGAACATCACGACATAGTCGGGCGCGTCGTCGAATTGGGACCAATAGGCCTTCGCGCCGAGCGTATTCACATGGGCCCGGATCGCAGCGGCGTGCGCTGTGAGATGCGTCGCCCGATCGACCTCGTCGACCGCGCCGAATGCGTCCTGATAGTCGTTCAGAGAAACCTTGGCGTCGATCACCAGGGACTGACCACCGGGAACCCGGACGACCACGTCTGGCCGCAGCCGACCTCCTTCTTCGTCCCTGACGCTGACCTCGGTCGCAAAGTCGCAATGTTCGGACAGGCCGCAGCTCTCGAGCACGTTACGAAGCTGCTGCTCACCCCACCGGCCGCGGGCCTTGGGAGCGTTGCGGAGCGCGTTGACGAGCTTTGCGGCCTCCGCGGATACGCGCTCCGTGCCGGTTCGCATGGCGTCGATCTGGCCTGACAGAAGACCGAAAGCGTCGCGGCGCTCGGCCTCGACCTTTTGCACGGTCGTCTCGTAGCGTTCCAGCCGGTCATGGACGGGTTGAAGCAGTGCTTTCAAAGTCTGGCCGCTGTTCTCCTCGGACTGCCGAAAGCGCTGATCGGCGCGCTTGAGAAACGTTTCCTGCGCTTCGGCGAGCAGCTTGTTGCTGATCTCGGCAAACTGGGTCGAGAGAGCCTCCTTGGCTTCAATCAGCTCCTTGATTCGGGCTTCGAATCCCTTTTCCCGCTCCGATTGCGCAGCTTCCAAGGCGGCTAGGCGGGTCGCAGCTTCACGATTGGCATCGCGCTCCTTCACCACTTCGTCGAGCTGCAGGCGGAGGTTATCGATCGTCTGCCGAGCGCCGGCGCCCTCACGGCTGCCCAGCAGCCATCCGACCAGGGCTCCAATGGCCAGAGCGATAGCGACGAATGCGATGACGGTTCCGCTCATGCCCGCACCCTCCCAGGAACAGAACAGGAACCTTAGAGCGAATTCGGTTCAACGACAATAGGAACCGCGCTACGCACCACCGGTTCTCCACAGGAATCTAGGGGAGTCCTGAATGTCCATCCGCAAGATGATCGGCCTGCACCCGGACGTGCACGGCCATGTGAACCAGCCACTCGGCGATGCCGTCCACCACCTGATGTACTGCGCCAAGATGTGCCTCAGCTGCGCCGACGCCTGTGCGGCCGAGAAGATGGACATGCGCCAGTGCATCCGCACCTGCCTCGACTGCGCCGACGTCTGCGAGGCCGCATGTCGCGTCGCCCTGCGCCGCACGGGATCGAACGAAGAGGTAATCCGCGAAATGCTGGAGCTATGCGCCCGCGTCTGCGAGGCCTGTGCGGCGGAGTGCGAGAAGCACGATCACGAGCATTGCCGGCTGTGCGCGCAGATGTGCCGGGAATGTGCTGAGGACTGTCGGAACGCTGCGGCGTCAGTCACGCCCGCGATGATGGCCTAGGCGGCGACTTTCCGCTGCTTGGCGAGCTTGTTGAGGATCATGTTGCGCTTCAGGCGCGACAGATGATCGATGAAGAGGATGCCCTCCAGATGATCCATCTCGTGCTGGAGGCAGACGGCTAGCAGCCCGTCGATCTCTTCCTCGCGGACCTTGCCGTCGAGCTCCATCCAGCGAGCGCGGATGCGGTCCGGGCGGTCGACCTCGGCAAACTGATCCGGGACCGACAGGCAGCCCTCCGTGTAGGGCACGTCTTGCTCGGACGTCGTCAGGATTTCCGGGTTGATGAAGACGCGGGGGTCCTTGACCGGCTCGCCGCCCTCTTCCGCCGGCTCCTGCAGGTCGATGACCAGCACGCGCTGTGGCACGCCGACCTGGATCGCCGCAAGGCCGATGCCGGGCGCGGCGTACATCGTTTCGAACATGTCCGCGACAAGGGTGCGCAGCTCGTCGTCCACGCCCTCCACGGGCCTGGAGATTTCACGCAGGCGCGGGTCGGGTACCTCTACGATCGGTCGAATGGCCATGGAGCTGATTTAGTCTTTCCGGTCAGTTGCTTCAAGCAATCGGGCGTCGCGCGCGCAGGGCCTGGGCGAGCGTCCCTTCGTCGAGATAGTCGAGCTCTCCGCCGACCGGCAGCCCATGGGCGAGCTGGGTGAGCCGGATCGGGAAGCTTTCCAGCCGCTCAGCGAGATAATGGGCGGTGGTCTGCCCCTCCAGCGTGGCGTTCATAGCCAGTACCACTTCCTCGATCCCGCCCGACCCCACGCGCTGGATTAGGCTGTCGATCGCAAGATCTTCGGGACGAACGCCTTCCAGCGCCGAAAGGCGTCCTCCGAGGACGTGGTAGCGGCCAGGAAACAGCCGCGAGCGGTCGAGTGCCCAAAGGTCGGCGACTTCCTCGACCACGCAGAGGCTTTTGTCGTCCCGGCGAGCGTCCTTGCAGATGCCACAAGGGTTGGATGTGTCCACATTCCCGCAGGTTGAGCAGGTCGACAGCTTCTCCGAGACACGCTGGAGAGCCGACAGAAGCGGCTCCAGCGCCGTCTGACGCTTCTTCATGAGGTGCAGCACTGCCCGGC
>DASUVP010000294.1:0-3359 GCA_036378895.1 Sphingomicrobium sp. | reverse complement strand
GTAGCAGCCGTCCTCGCGCGGACCAGCCTTAAATTGAGCCCCACCGCCGTGACCTTGTGCGTGCCCCATCGCGAGGAGCAGCTCGCCGGCGACGCGGTCCGGCGGCGCCTCCAGCGCCTTGCCGAATCCATGGACCGCCGCGCCGAGGTGGCGACCTTCATCTAGGGGGGCGCTTGAACCAAACATCCGCATTTGAGTTACGGGGCTGTAACGATGGCCACCGCGAGCGACTCTGAAGAACTGCTAGTTCTGCGGCGCAAGCCGCGGATCACCGGCTGGCTCAGCCTCGGCTGGCGCCTCACCGCGATGGCCGCCCTTCTCGGCATTCTGATCCTCATCCACTGGCTTGAGCGCGACGGCCTGAAGGACATGCATGACGGATCGGTGAGCTTCCTAGACGTCATCTATTTCACGATGATCAGCGCGACGACGACCGGCTACGGCGACATCGTGCCGGTCACCGACAGGACGCGCCTGTTCGACGCGATCGTCGTCACCCCCATCCGCATCCTGTTCCTGCTGATCCTCGCCGGCTCGGCCTATGCGTTCGTTGCGCGGCGTTCCTGGGAAAGATTCATCATGAAGCGAATCCAGCGCACCCTTTGCGACCACATCATCGTCGCCGGCTTCGGCACCAAGAATACGCGAGCGGTGAAGGAGCTGATCGACCTCGGGTCCAACCCTCCCGATATCGTCGTGATCGACACCAACGACGACCGGCTCGAGAAAGCGAAGGCCATGGGCTGCACGGTGCTCAAGGCCGACGCAACGCGCGACGAGACCTTGCGGGCGGTTCACGTCGACCGCGCCAAGCTGATGATCATCTCCGCCGGCCGCGACGACACGTCGATCCTCATCTGCCTGACTGCCCGCCACCATGCGCCGGACCTCCGGATCAGCGTTGCCGTGAACGCCGAGGACAATGAGATCCCGGCCAAGCGCGCCGGCGCGGACGTGGTGGTCAACCCGCTGGACTTCGCCGGGTTGCTGCTGGCGACGACGCATGGCGGCCAGCACATCGCCGATTATCTCGCCGACCTCGCCTCTCGCGAGGGCCGCGTCCAGCTCATCGAGCGTGACATCAAGCCCGAAGAAGTGGGACAATCGCTGAAGGAAATTTCCGACGGGCTCGGCCTGCGGATTATCCGCGACGGAACGCCCTACGGCTTCTGGCGTCCGCAGGTCGAGAAGCTCGAGGCCGGGGACATCATCATGGAGATCTGCCCGACCTGCGAATGAGCCCGTGTGGCCGGTGTGGCGTTCTGGCGGGGCTCCGGCTAGGAGCCGGTCGAATGGGGGCCTTGTCATCCGCTGAGCAGATTGCGGTCGAACGCGCCGCGGCCGAGCCGATGCTCGACCAGATACTCAGTTGGTCGGCCGTCAACAGCGGTTCGCGCAACCTGGACGGCCTCGGCACGATGGCCGCGCTGCTGGGCGACGCGTTCGCAGCGCTCCCAGGAAGCACTGTCCTGGTCGACGCGGAGCCGGTCGACGCGGTCGATGCTTCCGGCAAGAGGATCGACCTTCCGCACGGACGAAACCTGCACCTGAAAGTACGGCCGGATGCGCCGGTGCAGCTTCTCTTCACCGGCCACATGGACACCGTGTTCGCCGCCGATCACCCGTTCCAGGAGACGCGCTGGCTCGACGACGAGGTCCTGAACGGGCCGGGCGTCGCCGACATGAAGGGCGGGATCGCGGTAATGCTCGCCGCCCTCAAGGCGGTGGAAGCGAGCGAGGCCGCGCCAAAGCTGGGCTACGAAGTCGTCATCAACAGCGACGAGGAGGTCGGCTCGCTCGGCTCCGCCGCTCTGATCGCCGAAGCCGCGCTCGGCAAGAAAGCGGCGCTGACTTACGAGCCCTCCGCGCTGCCCGACGGAACGCTCGCCGGAGCTCGTCCGGGAAGCGGCAATTTCGCGATCACCATTCACGGCCGTTCGGCGCATGCCGGGCGCAATCCGGAGGATGGTCGCAACGCCATCCTCGCCGCATCCGACCTCGCCCTGCGCTTCGAGGCGATGCGGAAAGCGGGGTTGTCGGTGAACCCGGCGCGCATTGATGGCGGGTCGCCGACCAACGTCGTCCCCGACCTCGCCATCCTCAGGGTCAATCTGCGCCCGGCTACGCCCGAGCTAGAAGCCGAGGCCAAGGCGATGATCGACGCGGCGATCTCCAGCGTATCGGGGGAGCGCGACGTCCAGATCGACCTTCACGGCAGCTTCGCTCGCCCGCCCAAGCCGATGACGCCCGAAGCCGAAGCCCTGTTCGGCCTGGTGAAGCAGGCCGGCGCGGACCTCGGCCAGGCGATCGGCTGGCAACCGAGCGGCGGGGTCTGCGACGGCAACAACATCGCCGCCTGCGGCGTGCCCGTAGTCGACACGATGGGCGTACGCGGCGGCAAGATCCACAGCATGGAGGAATTTCTGATCGTCGAGAGCCTGAAGGAGCGCGCGGCCTTGTCGGCGCTCACCATCCTTCGCCTTGCCGGAGGATCGAAATGAGCTTCCGCGTGCGCCCGGCGACCGGCGATGATTTCGCCGCCATCTACGAAATGGCGAAGCTCACCGGCGGCGGCTTCACCAACCTTCCACCCGATCGGGCGACTCTCGTCCAGAAGCTCGCCCGCTCCGAAGCCAGCTTCTCTCGCGAGGAGGACAGTCAGACGGACGACTTGTACGTCTTCGTTCTGGAGGACCCGAAGGCCAAGATCATCCGCGGAACCTGCCAGGTGTTCGGCCAGGTCGGCGTGCGCCAGCCCTTCTATTCCTATCATCTGAGCACGCTGACCCAGACCAGCCCCGAGCTCGGGAAGACCTTCCGCAACCAGACGCTGACCCTGACGACCGACCTGGAAGGATCGTCTGAGGTCGGCGGTCTCTTCCTTCACCCGAACGCGCGTGCAGGCGGATGGGGAGCGTTGATAGCACGCAGCCGCTACCTGTTCATCAAGTCGCACCGCGCGCGCTTCGGGGACCGCATTCTCGCGGAACTTCGCGGCGTGATGGATGCGACCGGCAACGCGCCCTTCTGGGATGGGCTCGCCGGCCGCTTCTTCGACATGACCTTCCCGGAGGCGGACCAGTTCAACGCGATCCACGGGACTCAATTCATCGCCGACTTGATGCCCAAGACGCCGATCTACGTCTCGCTTCTCAACGAGGCTGCGCGGGCCGTCATGGGCCTCCCCCACCCAAGCGGGAGAGCGGCGCTGAGGATGCTCGAGGAGGAAGGCTTCAGCTTCGACCGCTACATCGACATCTTCGACGGCGGGCCGACCGTCGAGGCGCCGCTCGGCGACATCCGCACGATCCGCCGCACGCGCGTGCTGTCGGCGCGCGTGCGCCCGACGCCCGGCGGCG
>DASUVP010000293.1:0-17758 GCA_036378895.1 Sphingomicrobium sp. | reverse complement strand
GCTTCACCAACATGCGCTGGTCGATCCTCAGCCCTGAGCTTTCGATCCACTGGGACGGCGAGAGCCTCACCGAAGGTCCAGGCGCGACGCGTGCCGAGGCGCCCGGCGGGGACCCGCTCGAGGCGATGTGGAAGACCTATTACGCGTCCATCTTCAACCCGGCTCGGCTGAAGGTCGGCGCGATGCTGAAGGAAATGCCGAAGAAATACTGGTGCAACATGCCGGAGACTTCGCTCGTTCAGCCCTTGATCGCGAGTGCCCGCACACGGGAGCTGGAGATGATCGATCGAGCCGCGGCCAAGGAAGGGCTGAAGGACGCCATCGCGGCAGAACGCTGGATAGAGCCGGGTGGGAACCTCCGCGCCTCATGGGAGGCGCTGATGAGGGAGGCGCGCGGATGCACCCGCTGCGACCTCTACAAGCATGCGACGCAGACTGTGTTCGGCGAAGGACCGCTCGACGCGTCGATCATGTTCGTCGGCGAGCAGCCCGGCGATCAGGAGGATCTGGCGGGCCGTCCGTTCGTCGGGCCCGCGGGACAGGTGTTCGACGAGGCACTGGAGAAAGCGGGCATTCCGCGCTCGGAAGTCTACGTCACCAATGCCGTGAAGCATTTCAAATTCGAGCAACGCGGCAAGAAGCGCATCCACTCCAAGCCCAATGCCGGCGAGATCGAGGCGTGCCGCTGGTGGATCGAGCAGGAGCGGACGCTCATCCGCCCACCGATCACCGTTGCGCTGGGCGCGACCGCGGCGCGCTCATTGCTCGACAAGGTCGTCACGATCAGCAAGGTGCGCGGCTCGCCGTTGCCGCTGGACGGCGGCGGCGAGTGCTGGGTGACGGTCCACCCAAGCTTCCTCCTGCGCATTCCCGAGCCGGACCGCCGCATCGAGGAACGCGCCAAGTTCGTCGACGATTTGAAGCGTATCCGCGACAGGGCGGCGAAGCTGGCAGCCTAGAATCCGAACCTCAGCTGCGCCTTCACCGTGCGCGGCGCGCCCGGAGCAATGTTGTTGTCGGTATGCGCAGTCGGGAAATAGTCGGCACCGAAAATGTTCTCGACGTTCACCTGCGCTTCGATGCCCCGCATCACCTTGTAATAGGCAGCGGCATCGACGCGTGCATAGCTTGGCAGCTTCACATTATTGCTGATCGACGCATAGGACTTGGACCGAGCGATGACGCCGAGACCGACGCCGAACGCGTTCGACACGTCGTAGCGGTTCCACAGAGAGAAGCTGTGACGCGGGACGAGCGGAACCTCGCGGCCCGCCGGCGCAGCCGTCGTGGTCTTGGTGATCTCGGCCTTTTGCCATGCGTAGCCCGCCGAAATTTGCCAGCGGTCGCTGATGCTGCGCTCCAGTCCGAGCTCTAGGCCCTTGCTGCGCTGCGCCCCGGTGAGCACCGTCTGGTTGGTCAGCGGATCGGTCGCGCGCGTGTTGGTTCGATCGAGCTTGTAGACCGCCGCGGTCGCGAGAAGGCCATCGATCGGCTCCCACTTCGCCCCGATCTCGTAATTGTCGAAGCGCTCGGGCTCCAGGTCGACAGTCGTCCCATTGAGGCTTCCGAACTGGTCGCCCGATTGCGGCAGGTACGAGCGGCTGTAGCCCGCATAGAGCGACAGATTGTCGCGCGGCTTCAGGATCAGGCCGAGGCGCGGCGACCACAGATTGTCCTTGCGGCTGAAGTCGGCGCTCCCAGCGCTGAGGTTGTTTACGTCGAGCTTGAAGCTATCGAAACGCACGCCGGCAACGATCTCCAGCCAGTCCGTCGGGCGGATCTGGTCTTGGACGTAGATGGCGGCGACCGTCGCCTCGGTCCGGTTGTTCGCGTCGCTGCTGGAGGACGCGAACGTCACGTCCTTGTCGACGGTGGCCTGATCCAACGGCGTGGTGGCGCCGTTCAAAAAGGTGCCGGACTGGCGGTGGTTGCGAGACTTCTGCCGGCCTACTTCGAAGCCGAACAGCAACGTCTGATCGATCCCGCCCAGCCGGCTTTCCCAGACGACGTCGGTCTGGCTGAACAGGTTCCGGCGGTCGTTGCGGCTGTTGTAGGCGCCGAGCGTCACCACTCCGGTCGCCGAGTTCAACGAGTTCGGAAAGACGTTCTGGTAGAATTTGTCGTAGTCGCCGAAGAGAGTCCGGTTTCTGAGCGTCAGCCCATCCGCGAACTCGTGCTCGATAGCCAAGGTTCCTATGTTGGCGTTGACCTTGGCATAGCTATCGTCTGGGTCGCCGAAGAAGGTTTTATCGAAACCTTTCAACGGCCGGCTGCCAACAGCTGGGACTCCGCGGTCGGCCGTCCTGCGGTCGTGGAAATATTCGTAGCCGACATCGATGCGCGTGTTCGCGCCGGCCTGGAACCCAAAGGTCGGGTTCACACCATAACGTTTCAAATCGACATGGCGGCGGAAGCTGTCTGCGTTTTCGTAGAGGCCGGTGAGCCGAAAACCGACGCCCTGCCCAAGCCCCTGGTCGAAATCGCCGGTAAGGCGAATTCCGCCGAAGCTGTCCGTCGAAGTCAACGCTTCGCGATATTCCCCAAAGCTGGCGCGCTTGGTGACTCGGTTGACGACGCCGCCGCCGCCGCCGCGGCCGAAAATCATCGCGTTCGGGCCCTTGATCACCTCAACCCGATCGACGTTGTAGAAGTCGCGGTGATACTGAACGTCGTCGCGGACGCCATCGATGAAGAAATCGGCGGTGGTATTGTTGCCGCGCAAAATGAACTGGTCGCGATTGCTTTCGCCCGTTCCGGGCGTCGCTCCAGGAACAAAGGTGAGAAGCTCGGCGACTGATCGAATCGCCTGATCCTCGATCTGCTTCTCGGAGATGATCGTCAGCGCCTGCGGGATGTTGCGAATATCGGTGTTGGTCCTGGTCGCGGTGGTCGTCGACTTGGCGCCATATTCGCCGCGTTGCCCGGTAACGACGATGGTTTGCTCGGCACTCGTGCCGGCCACAGCGCTGGCTGCCGCAGTGGCGGCGACGGCTTCCGTCGAGGCCGCGGCCTCGGCGGCAATGGCTCGAGAGGACACGCCGGCGAGGAGCGCGGCGACGAACGATGCTGTGGTAAGCCCCTTGATCATGCAGCGGCCACTATCGTTATTGATAGTCATTCGCAATAGCACAGATCGACCTGAGCGATCAGGGAGATCGGTTCGCCCTTAAGCCGTTGAATTGTCGGCTCAGCGCCGCGACAAAATCAGCGGCAGGCCCCCTTCCTGACGTAACGTCACCATGCCCGAGGGTTTCACTCGATGCCCCGGAACAGGGGCGAATCGCCAGCTTCGAAGCCAGATCGCGAGGATGGTCAGCGCCTCCGCCATAGAGAAGCGCGCTCCCACGCAGGTGCGCGGCCCTGCGCCGAACGGGAGATACTGAAAGCGATGCCGTTTCTCGCTCGTGCCTGGCGCGAAGCGCTCCGCGTCGAAGGCATCGGGATTGTCCCACAGCTTGCGGTGCCGCTGGATGATCCACGGCCAGACCGACACTAGGTCGCCGGGCCGTATCTCATGCTCCCCGAGCATGTCCGCCGCGACCGCCTCGCGATCGAAGCGCGGTACCGGCGGATAGAGCCGAAGTGTTTCGTCGATCACGGACCGAAGTAGCGGCAGCCGGCCCGGAAGCTCGGCGTCCGCGCCCGCGTCGATCGCGGTCTGGGCTTCCGCGGCTACCCAGTCTTGAAGCTCCGACTGCTCGCTCAGCACGAACAAGGTCCAGCTGGTCAGGTTCGCAGTCGTCTCGTGGCCGGCGAGATAGAAGGTTGCGGCATTGTCGATCGCCAGTTCGATCGCCTCCTCGCGCGGGAACTGCTCGAGCAGGGCGCGAGTCATGGCCGTCACGAAATCATCGGGTGCATCGCCGCCGAGGCGCTCGCGGACGATCGCTCCGAGCGTGCCCCTGAGGAATCGCTGACCGCCGCGGCCGCGCCTGCCCTTGGGCGTCAGGGGGATCAGCGGCATGCCGAGCAGGACCTGGATCCGCGCTTCGCCGACGCCCTCCATCGCCGCGGTGATATGGTCCATCGCTTCCGGCGTGGTGAGCCGTTCGTCGCCACTGAAAAGAGCGGAGGCGATGACCCGCATCGTCGCCGAGGTCGCCTCGACCGCCATGTCTAGCGTTCCGGGCTTCCATGAGCCCGCCATCATGTTCCCGACCTCGGCGAACAACGGCACCAGCGCATCGACTGCCGGAGGGGTGAAGCTGGCGGCGACGATCTTGCGCTGGGCCCGCCAGAGATCACGCTCCGAAGTCAGCAGCCCACGCCCGATGGTCGGCGAGAGAATGCGCTTCACCAGCTCGGGCTTCTCATAGTTCGCCGCATTGTCGAGCAGCACGCGCTGGACCCACTCCGGCTTCAGGACGACGTGAACCGTGTGGCCGAGGATGTTGCGCTTGAAGTACCAATTCTCAAACGCGAGTTCCGACCAGCCGTATACCGCGGTCCTCGCCCGCTCGCCGAAGAAGCCGCGCCAGCTTTGCACCGGCTTCGGCCGCCGTGGCGGATGAGGCGGGACCCACAGATCCATCGCCTTATTCTGCAGCGAGAAGCGTCTCCGCGCCACCGAGGTCGACCGAAACCAGGCGGCTGATGCCTTTTTCGATCATCGTCACGCCGTATAGGCGGTGCATCCGGCTCATCGTCACCGCATTGTGGGTGACGATGAGGTAGCGCGTGTCCGTCTCGCGGGTCATGCGGTCGAGCAGGTCGCAGAAGCGCTCGACATTGGCGTCGTCGAGCGGCGCGTCGACCTCGTCGAGGACGCAGATCGGCGCCGGGTTCGTCAGGAACAATGCGAAGATCAAAGCGACCGCCGTCAGCGCCTGCTCGCCGCCTGACAGAAGGGTCAGCGTCGACAGCCGCTTGCCGGGCGGCTGAGCCATGATTTCGAGGCCCGCCTCTAGCGGATCGTCGCTTTCGACCAGCTCGAGATGCGCCTGACCGCCGTCGAACAGCGAGGTGAACAGGCTTCGGAAATGCGCGTCCACCTGGCGGTAGGCGTCGAGCAGCCGCACCCTGCCCTCTCGGTTGAGATTGCCGATCGACCCGCGCAGGCGGTGGATCGCCTGGGTCAGCTCCTCGGCTTCCTCGGCTCCCTTGATCCGCGCTTCGTCGAGCTCGGCCAGCTCCTGCTCGGCGACGAGGTTGACCGGGCCGATGCGCTCGCGCTCGGCGGTCAGCCGCTCGAGCAGCGCCGACTGCGCTTCCGCATCGACCCGCTCATTTTCGTCGAAGCCGAGCTTCTCCGGCAGGCGCTGCGGCAGGCATTCGAAGCGTTCGAGACAGACGCGGGCATATTCGCCCCGGCGAGCCTCCTGGGCCTCGGCCCGCGCCGAAGCCGCGGCGCGGCGTTCGCGGGCGGCCGACAAGGATTCGTTCGCTTGGGCAAAAGCCGATGCGGCCTTGGCGACCTCGCCTTCCGCCGCGTGTTCCGCTTCCGCCGCGGCCGCAGTCCCGCGCTCAAAATCCCGAGCCCTCGCTTCCAGATCGTCGAGCAGCGCGTCGAGCCTTTGCGGCTCCGGGGAAAGCTGCTCGCGCTCGGCGGCCTGCTGGGCCTGACGCTCGACGGCCGAAGCCAGCCGCCGCTCGGCATCGGCATGGCGCTTGCGCCACTCTTCCTGCTCGCGCCCGGCGGCTCCATGCCGCTCGCGGGCCGCGGCGGTCTCCCGCGCCCGTGTCGCGGCCTCCGCGCGCTTGTCCGCAACCGCCGCGCCAGCCTCCGAAGCCCGCGACCGCGCGGTCGCGACATCGGCTTCGAGCGCCGCCGGATCGGGTAGCCCGGCGATCACGGCCTCGGAGGCCCGCAGCGCCTCGGCAGACGCGTCCGCGACCGGCTTCAGATCTTCGGCACGCTGCGACACAGCCTCGCGCTGCGCGTTGAGTCGATCGATCGCGGCTGCTGCGGCATCGGAGGCACGCTGTGCCTCGCGCTGCTCACGTTCGGCGTTTGAAGCGGCCTTGCGCTGTTCGTCAGCCTCGGAGCGCCAGCGCTCGACATCGCTCGCCGCCCTGTCACGTCCGCTCGACGCGTCCTCGACCGCCTTCTCCAGACTAGGCAGCTGCTTGGTGAGGTCGGCCAGCCTGTTCGCGCGGATCAGCCGCTCGGCGGCAGCCGCGCCCGATCCGGTCGAAACGAACCCGTCCCAACGGCGCAGGACGCCGTCGAGCGTCACCAGACGTTGGCCGACGGCAAGCGTCTGGCCGGTATCTTGTTCGGCAACCCCGATCTGCTTCAGCCGCCGCAACAGCTGGGCGGGCGCCCGGACATGGTCGATCAACGGTTCGAGCCCTGCCGCCAACGGAGGGTCGCCCGCCTGCGCCTCGCTTCCGGTCCAGCGCCGCGCCCCGTCGCCGCCGATCGCGGCATCGGCATCCTCGCCGAGCGCAGCCGCAAGCGCGCGCTCGTATCCGGAATCCGCCGAGAGGCTCTCGATCGCCGATCCGCCCCCATGCTGCAGCGCCCGTTCGAGCGCCTGCGCCTCGGAGCGCGCCGCCGACAGCGCCGCACGGGCGGCGGCCAACGCGCTTTCGGTGGCATCCCGGCGCTCGGCGGCAGACGCTCGCTCCTGCTCCGCCGCTTCGAGATTGGCCTCGGCATCCGCCTGCGCTGTCTTGGCAACCTCGGCTCGCTTCAGGGCCGCGTCGCGGGCAGCCTGCTCGTCCGATCCCAACCCCAACGCTTCGAGCTGCGCGGCAAGACGCTGCCGCTCTTGCTCCGTACGGTCGACCTGCGCCCGCGCCGCTTCAAGGGCCGCCTCGGCGACCCGGCGCTCGGCGCGCATCGCCGCCTGGCGGGTCAGTAGGTCAGCGAGCGCCGCCTCGGCTTCCCGCGACCGGGTCTCCAGATCGCCGAGCTCGCGCCCGATCCGCGCCGATTGCGCCTCGTCCTCGGCAAGCCTTTGGTCGATCGCCGCCCGTTCCGCCTCCAGCGCCGCGATCCGTGAATCGGCATCATGCCGGAGCGCCTCCTCGCGCTCCACGTCCGAGGCGAGCGAAGCGTCGAGCCGGTCGAGCTCCGCAAGGCGGCGGACGACCGTGTCGCGCCGCGCCCGCGTCGTCGCCAACTCGTGCGCCAGCTCGGTCGCCCGCTCGCGCGCCTGCGACAGCTCGTGCCGGCACCGCGTGAGGAGGGCGCCGGCCTGGTCCTGCGCCTGCTGCGCATTGGTCAGCGCGCCCTGAAGCGCCGCGACGTCCGCTTCCGCGGTACGCGCTTCCTCCGTCGCCGCATTGGCCGCCAAATCCGCCTCGACCCAGCGCGCATGAACCAGCCGGGCTTCCGCCGCACGGATCTTGTCGGACAGCTGGCGATAGCGTTCGGCCGCCCGCGCCTGCCGCCTCAACGCCGCGGCGCGCTGCTCCTGGTCGGAAAGCAGCTCGCCCAACCGCGCCAGATTGGCCTCGGTCGCTCGAAGCTTCTGCTCCGCATCCTTGCGGCGCGCATGGAGCCCTGAAATTCCGGCCGCCTCTTCGAGCAGCAGCCGGCGCTCGGTGGGCTTGGCCGAGATGATCGAGCCGACCTTGCCCTGGCTGACGAGGGCCGGCGAATGCGCTCCGGTGGCCGCATCGGCGAAGAGCAGTGAGACGTCCTTGGCGCGGACGTCGCGTCCGTCGATCCGGTAGGCCGAGCCGGCGCCACGCTCGATCCGGCGGGTGACCTCGCTTTCCCCGATCGGTCCGTCCTCGTCGCCGCGCTCGCGCTCGACGAGGATCGACACCTCGGCGAAATCGCGCGGCGGCCGGGTCGCGGTTCCGGCGAAGATGACGTCATCCATCCCGCCGCCGCGAAGCGACTTCGGGCTGCCCTCGCCCATCACCCAGCGGATCGCTTCCAGGAGGTTCGACTTGCCGCATCCGTTCGGCCCGACGACTCCGGTGAGCCCCGGCTCGATCCGCAGCTCAGACGGCTCGACGAAGCTCTTGAAGCCGCTGAGTTTCAGCCGGCGGATGCGCAAATCGTCTCCCCCACCCTCATAGGGGCCTTAGCTGCCGATCGCGTCGCGCAGCTGCGGCTCCAGCTTGTCCCAAGTCGAGGTCTGCTCAAGCAGCTTGCCGTTGATCACGAATGACGGCGTTCCCGTGAATTCCGGATATTGGGCCGCAACGTCGCCGTTGATCTGCACGAGCTTGTTGATCTCGTCCTGGTTCGCGAGGCACGCACTGCTCTTGCCCGATGGAACTCCACGCTGCGCTGCCCACTGCTGCAGGCCGGACAGCCTGGCGAACTCGACGAACTGGCGCTCAGGACCCATCGTCTGCAGCGCCTGAAGCTGATCCTGCGGAACCTCCTGCAGCTTGGCGCCCCAGTTGCGCTGTTCGGCGAAAAGGGCCTTCGTCAGCGGGAAGAAGCGCTCCGTCCCTCCGCAGCGGGCGATCAGCGAAGCAGTCATGTCGAGGCCGTCACGGACGAAGTTGCGGAATTCGAAGCTCACTCGGCCGCTCTTCACATATTCGTTGATCAGTTTCTCGTCAGCCTGTTCGGAAAATTCCGCGCAGTGCGGACACGTCATCGACCCCAGCTCGACCAGCTTCACGTCGGCATCCGGATTGCCCATCACGAACCCGCCTTCGGGCGTCGTTCTGACCATCTTGGTCCAATCGCCGTTCGGGGCCTGAACCGCCTCGATCGGAGCGGAGGAATTGCCGCTGCTGCTGTTGTTTTCCGCGTTGCACGCCGCGCTGGCAAAGATCGCCGCGGTGGCGAGCAGGACGTAGGCTGACTTCATCGTATCCTTCACTTTCGAAACGTGACCGGAATGGGGATGTCTGACGGTGCGTCGACCATCGGCGCGCCCGTTGTACCCGCGATTTTCGTGGCAAGCGACTCCAGGCAGGCGCGAAGCTCCGGGTCGGCGATCTGGCGAAGGCCTTCGCCCAGTTCCTTGGGCACGGGCCTGGACTGCGGCCGGACGGTGGTCTCGCGCCTGGCGATGCGCTTGCCCTGGCGGAAGACGACGCGATCGATCGCCTCATGCCCGAAGAAACGGTTCACCCGCTCGATGATCAAAGGGCTGAGGTGCTGCAGCAGCGGCCCGTGCGCACCCTCGACCAGAAGAGTCAGGACGCCGCCCGACTTGCGGCCGGCCGGAAATCGGATCGATTCAGGCGAGGAGACCTTGGCGTAGCGCTCGCCGACGATCTCGCTCCAGCGGCTGACGATCGCGCTCTGCACGAAGCCGAAGCGGCGAAACGCCATTCCACCGACCGCGCCCACGAGCTCGCCCGCCGCGCGCGGACGTCCGCTGCGCGGCGCATCCTCGGCCGTCGGTTTGGTCCGCGTTGACTTGGGTTTCGCCATTTGCACTGGTCATGCCATAGCGTCCGCGTGCCCGCCAACCGCTTGCTCCAACATTATGTGGATAACGCCCGGCGCCTTCCCTGGCGCGCAATGCCCGGGGAATCGGCGCCCGATCCCTATCGCGTGTGGCTGAGCGAGGTGATGCTTCAGCAGACCACCGTCGCCGCCGTGAGCCCTAGGTTCCTGCGTTTCGTCGACCGCTGGCCGACCGTGGAGGCACTGGCGGCCGCGCCGGACGAAGACGTGCTCTCGGAATGGGCGGGCCTTGGCTACTACGCCCGCGCCCGCAACCTCATTGCCTGCGCCCGCGAGGTCGCTGCCCGAGGGAGCTTTCCGTCGACCGAGGCTGAGCTCCGGACGCTGCCCGGGATCGGCGACTATACGGCTGCGGCGATCGCGGCGATTGCCTTCGGCCGGCGCGCCTTGGTGATGGACACCAATGTCGAGCGCGTCGTTGCCCGCCTGCACGGGATCGTCACGCCCGTCGCGGAGTGCAGGCCCAAGCTTCGCGCCTTGCTCGCCGACATGACCCCTCAGCATCGCGCCGGTGACTTCGCCCAGGCGATGATGGACCTCGGAGCGACCATTTGTCGGCCCAGGACGCCCGATTGCGGGGCATGCCCGCTTCAATCCAGTTGCGCGGCTTTCGCCTCCGGCGAGCCGGAACGCTTCCCCGCGGCCAAGCGCAAGACGGTCCGTCCGGCGCGCTACGGAATTGCATATTGGATCGAGCGCAACGGAAGCATCTGGCTCGTCCGCCGCCCGGCGAAAGGCATGCTCGGCGGCATGGCCGCCTTGCCTGGACCGGAGTGGGCCGACGAGCCTCAGGCCGCCGGCCCCGCCATCGGCCGAGTGACCCACGTCTTCACGCATTTCCGGCTGGAGCTGGCAGTCGTCTCAGCGACCGAGGCAGATGGCGGCGGCTGGTGGCAACCGCTCGACCGGATCGACGCCGCAGGACTTCCCACGCTCTACCGCCGCGCCGCCGAATCGGTTCTCGCCGCCAGGAGTGCTCTTGCCGCCTGAGCCCTTCTTCTCGGGTCCCGGTGTCGACCGCGCGGACCAGGTCCGTGTCGATCCGGAACGGCTGGCTGAGATCGCCGTCAGCGAAGGCGGGCGCCAGCTCCTCTGGCGCGACGGCCTACCCGCCGTTGGAGACGACGGCAGGCTCGAGTGGAGCCCCGTGTCCGCGCCCGAGCTGTTCCTCGGCATCCAGGACGGTTGCGCCCGCTTCTCCGCGGCCGAACAGCCCCATGCCAATGCTCGGGCAGCCTTCGACACGCTCGGAACTTTGGCTGAGGACGAGGCGCCCCTTTTCGCGGCGGCGCTCAGCCTCGCCTGGTGGCATTCGCGCCATCGCTTCTGCGCCAATTGCGGTGCATCGACCGAGATCGAACGCGGCGGCTGGTCTCGCCGATGCCCGCAATGCTCCGCCCAGCATTTCCCCCGCGTCGACCCGGTCGTCATCATGCTCGCCGAGCATGAAGGCCGGTTGCTGCTCGGCCGTCAGCCGCAATATCCGCCGGGCCGCTATTCGGCGCTGGCCGGCTTCCTCGAACCGGGCGAATCAATCGAGGCGGCCGTCGCACGCGAGCTTCGGGAGGAAGCCGGGATTGAGGTGGCCGACGTGACCTACATCGCAAGCCAGCCCTGGCCCTTCCCTTCTTCGCTCATGATCGGCTGCCACGCGCGGGCGCTGGGGGATGCGCTGACCATCGACCTGACTGAACTGGACGACGCGCGCTGGTTCACCCGCGATGAGATTGCCGCGGCGCTCGCGGACGAGCCGGACGCGCCCTTCCAGCCGCCTCCGCATTTCGCCATTGCGAGAACGCTGCTTGACCATTGGCTCGCGTCTTGATGGATCGCTGAACCACCCCTAAAGGATCGGCGCGAAATCCTTTCGAACAGCCTCGGCAGTCGCCGACCGGAGACCCATGGACGACCGTTTCAACACCATCGCCGGCTGGACCTTGTTTGCCGGAATTGTGGCCCTCGGAGCCTCGATCGTTGCGGGCGAGACCTTCCACGAAGAGCGGCCCCACCAAATGGGATATCCGATCGAAGGCGTGGTCGTCGAAGGCGAGGGCGGAGCGGAAGCCGAGCAGCCGATCGCCGTCTATCTGGCGAAGGCCGACGCCGCGGCGGGTGAGCAGGTCTTCAAGAAGTGCACGGCCTGCCACAACGCCGATCCGGGCGGGGCGAACGCGCTCGGTCCGGGTCTGTACGGCGTGATGGGCAATCCGGTCGCCAGCCATCCAGGCTTCGCCTTTACCGATGCCCTCAAGGGCAAGGGCGGCAATTGGGACTGGGACACGATGAGCGCGTGGCTTGCCAGCCCCAAGAAATTCGCGCCCGGAACGAAGATGACCTTTGCCGGCCTCAGCAATCCGCAGGACCGCGCGAACGTTATGGCCTTCCTGAACTCGCGCGATGCATCGCCGCTGCCGCTGCCCGCTGCTCCGGCAGCGACCGCTGCGACGGACGCCGACGCGAGCAAGCCCGGAACCGGCCCCGAGCAGCCCGGCCCACAGAAAGCCGAGGACGAGCCGGCCGGCGCGAAGAAGCCGGGCGGCGGCGAGGCCATGAACCAGCCGGCGCCCGCGCACTAAGCACTATTCGGGAGGCGCGCTCCGCCGCGGGGCGGACGCAGGGTGCTCCTCGTAAAAGCGTTGCACGAAGTCCCAGGCTTCTTCGGCGTCCTCGCACCAGTGGAAGATCTCGAGGTCGTGGGGGGCGATCACGCCTTCTTCGACCAGCGCCTCGAAATTGACTACCCGGGTCCAGAACTCGCGGCCGAACAGCAGGACCGGTAGCGGCCTGACCTTGCCGGTCTGGATCAGGGTCAGAAGCTCGAAGAATTCGTCGAATGTCCCGAACCCGCCGGGGAACACGGCGACCGCCCGCGCGCGAAGAAGGAAGTGCATCTTCCTCAGCGCGAAATAGTGGAATTGGAAGCTTAGGTCGGGAGTGACGTAGCGGTTGGGCAACTGCTCGTGCGGAAGAACGATGTTGAGGCCGATCGTCTCGACCCCCGACTCCATAGCCCCGCGGTTCGCAGCCTCCATGATCGACGGCCCGCCGCCCGAGCAGACGACGAATTGCCGATTGCCGTCTTCGTCCGGTTCACAAGAGCTGGCGATACGCGCGAGCTTCCGGGCGACCTCGTAATAATGGGCCTTCGCTTTCAGGCGCTCGGCGATCGCCCGCTGCTCGTCGTCCGTGGCGCCGGCAACCAAAGCATCGGCGAGCACCGGGTCGGGGATCCTGGCCGACCCATAGAAGACCATCGTCGATCCGATCTTCGCTTCGTTCATCAGCAGCTCGGGCTTCAGCAGCTCGAGCTGGAAGCGGACCGGCCGCAGGTCCTCGCGAAGGAGAAACTCCGTATCCTGGAACGCCAGCTTGTAGGCCGCGCTCTCGGTCTGCGGGCTGGAGGGTACGTGCCGCGCGGCCTTCGCGTCGACCTTCGCCTCGGGAAATATGCGCTTGGGCGGTACTGGATCAGTCATGTGCGGGAGGGCTTAGCCGAGCAATTCGGCAAGCCCAAGCCCACTAGGCCGCTTCCCCTCGCGGAGCGCTCCAGTCCACCCGGCGAGTTCCATACATCACCCCGGCGAGGGCGACGAAGAGAAGCAGCGAGCCGATCAGCAGCGAGAAGGCCTCGAGGCTGAGCAGGATGTAGAGCACCGCGTAGAGAGCGACGAGCAGCCCGCCGATGAAGTAGGCCCGCCGCCAGCTCTTCAGCACTGCGGCCGAGTAAGCCGTGTTGAGCCCAGCGATCGCGGCCGAGGCCACGATGTAGGCGGGCGTGAAGCCAATGACTTCAGCGAAGGCCAGCAGCAGCACGAAGAAGAGCACGATCGCCGCGCCCATCAGCAAATATTCGACCGGCGAGACGCGGACGCCGCCGATCACGTCGAACATCAGCAGCGCCACGAAGGTGAAGCCGATGAACAGGAAACCGTACTTGGTCGAGCGGTTCACGCGCGAATAGAGGTCGACCGGCTGAATGAGGTTGATGCTCGCGACCTGCGAAGTGCTGACGTCGCGCGGCCCGGTCGGCCGGACAGTCTCCGACGGTACCATCGGACCGACCCGATCTAGGGCATTGCTCTGACCTACTTCTCCGGTCGAGACCAGGGACTTTCCGAGCGCGAGATTGCCGATGCGGTAGGTTGCCTGGAACCCGTTCGCATCGACCCGCCGGTCCTGCGGCAGGAAGTCCCCAGCAAAGGAGGGGTGCGGCCACGCCGAGCGCACATTCCAGATCGTATCGCCCGCCTGCGGGACGAAGGTCAGCGAAGAATTGCCGCGAAGCTCGAAGCCGTAGCGAACGGCGATCGGTTGCGACGGAAGCGAGCCCGCGTCGATCCAGGAGAAGAACCCTCGCCCGCCGCTGCTTCCGCCGCCCGGCTGCAGGCGCAAGCGCCTGCCATTTGCGACGACCTGCGGGTTCGCGCCGAGGCCGCGCGGATCGCTGATCCCAAAGCGCAGCTCGGCCCGCGACAGGTCCATATCCGCGATCGCGACTCCGTGGCGTGACAGATCGGGCGGGAAAGCGAAACGCGCCGACCCGTTCAGCTTCGCGTCGTAGACGACCGCTTCGTAGATCGAGCGCTTGCGGCGCTCGGGCGCAACGGAAGTCGAGACCTCGGCCACTTCCGGCGAAAGCGTGAGCTCGCGGCGAACGTCGCGGCTGCGGGTGACGCTCTGGCCGCCCTCGATCACGGTTTCCTGGACAGTCGCGCGATAGGGGATGACGAGCACCGGGCCGTGGATCGACTGAGGTCCGCCCCAGCCTTCCGTGATCGACGCGGTCGCCTGCTCGGACTGGGTCTGACGGTCGTAAACCAGCAGCCAGACGGAAAAAATCGGGATGGCCAAGGCGGCGCCGATGAGGATCACCAGCAACAGCTTGAAGCCAGGTGTGCGCTCGCCCTCTGTCCGCAACACAACGACCCTCCTGTCCTGCGTTTGCACTCGATTCGTCTACAGAAATGCACGGTTCATCGTCAAGTTTCGTTCGACCAGCATTGCGCATTTTGGCCTCTCGAGGCCTGAGCGAGTTCTGAGCAATTGCTGAAATCAGTCGGGCTTGAGCGGCTTGCAGTAACGTTGCTGCTCGTCGGGCGAGGAACGCAGACGGGTCGTGAGATAGTAGTCTGCCGCCTGCCGGACATAGTCGCGATGCGCCGCGTCAATGAACTTGGCCGCCCCTTTCTCCCAGCCTGCGATGCAGGCGCTCTTGTCGGCCTGAGACCGTCCGCAGGCGACGAAATCGGCGAAGGCTTTCTTCCAACCCAGGAAATCGCTCCGGCTCATCGCCTGGCCGTGGCCGGGAACGAGCGTGACGAACGGAGTTTGCTCGATCTCGTCGAGCGCCTTCAGCCAGCCGTCGGCACAGGCCGTATCCATGAACGGCACGATGTCGACGACCAGGTCGCCGACCACCGCGAGCCGTTCCTTGTGGTCGTACAGCCAGATGTCGGCCTCGCTCGCAGCGAACGGCGCGACGCGAATGTCGAGGTCGCGGCCGGCGATTGCCATCCGCGCCGAACGCAGCACCGGCCTCGTCGGGCGGAGCGTATCCGGATGATCGACGCGATGACGAGCACCCATTATCTGAGCGCGGTCCGCAGCCGACGTCTTCGGGTCGGCAAGCGCGTTGTCCGAGCGCTCCCTCCCCTGCTTCAGATAGGTGGCCAGGGCCCCGTCAATGGCATTCGTCCCATAAACCTGTGCGGCCGGATATGCCTGCCGCAAGTCGAGGTTTCCGGTCGTATGGTCGAGATGCCAGTGCGTATTGACGATCGCCGCAATCGGGCGCCCCCGCTCGCGGGCAACGGCGAGGATCTTCGCCGAATGCTCGGGGTGCCGTCCGGTGTCGACGACAATCAGCCCGCCGGGCGCATCTAGGATGATGCTGTTGCCATCCGGCCCCTTGTCCAGCGGAACTGAGCCGGCAATGAGCTGGAAGGCAAGCGTGCCTGGACTCGCGGCAGAGCAGCTCGCCGATAGAACGCCCAGTGCAAGTAGAGCCGAACGCATCGGCCGGCAATCGGGCGCATCGGCGATCCCGACGCAATTGCTCTTCGTCAGCCGTTGCGAAGGGAGCGACGAACGACGGTTACCGCGCCTCGCGGTCCTTCATTGCGAACGCCAGCGCTGCTCCAACTCCGGCGAAGATCAGCGCAAAGCTGGCGTTGAGCGAGAGGTCGAGTCGCCAAAATTCCGGTCGCTTGTCCTCAGCCGTGAGAAGGTACAGCGGGACCCAACCAATCAAAGTCACCAACGTGCCCGCCAGCATGGACGGAACGATCCGCCAGCCGAGCCTCTGGACGGTGAGGAAGGCTACGATGGCGCTGACCAAGTACAGTAGCCAGAGCAGGGTCTCGTTCAATATACGCGCGCCGTCGGTTTGATGTACTGGACTTCGTCGGTGAGCGTGAAGTCGTGCACCGGCCGATAGTCGATCTTCACGCTTCCGCCCTTGCCGCCCCAGCCGTCGAACCAGGCGATGGTGTGCTTCATCCAGTTCTTGTCGTCGCGGTCGGGGAAGTCCTCGTGCATGTGCGCGCCGCGGCTTTCCTTGCGGTTGGCGGCGCAATGCATGGTGACGACCGCCTGCGCGATGAGGTTGTCGAGCTCGAGCGTCTCGACCAGGTCGCTGTTCCAGATGAGGCTGCGATCCTTGATTCCGATGCCCGCCATCTTCTTGTAGACGGCGTCGATCTTCGTCTCGCCCTCGGCAAGCGTGCGCTCGGTGCGGAACACAGCGCAGTCGGCCTGCATAGTCCGCTGCATCTCGAGCCGGATCTCGGCCGTCGGACTGTCGCCCTTGGCCTCGCGGAAATGGTCGAGCCGGGCGAGCGCGAGATCGGCCGCGTCCTTCGGCAGCTCCTTCTGCGCCGCGTTGGCTTTCAGGATCTCACCGAGGCGCAGACCGGCGGCGCGTCCGAACACGACCAAATCGATGAGGCTGTTGGAGCCGAGGCGATTGGCGCCATGCACGGAGACGCAGGCAGCTTCGCCGACCGCAAAGAGTCCCGGAACGACAGCGTCCGGATTGCCGTCCTTGAGCGTCACGACCTCGCCGTGGAAGTTCGTCGGAATGCCGCCCATGTTGTAGTGGACGGTCGGAACCACCGGCAGCGGCTGGCGCGTCAGGTCCACGCCGGCGAAAATCTTGCCCGTCTCGGTGATCCCGGGCAGCCGCTCGTGCAGGATCTTCGCGTCGATATGGTCGAGGTGAAGGAAGATATGGTCCTTGTGCTCTCCGACGCCCCGGCCCTCGCGGATCTCCATCGCCATCGAGCGTGACACGACGTCGCGGCTGGCGAGGTCTTTCGCGTGCGGAGCGTAGCGCTCCATGAAGCGCTCGCCTTCGGAGTTCGTGAGATATCCGCCCTCGCCGCGCGCGCCCTCGGTGATGAGGACGCCCGCGCCGTAAATGCCGGTCGGGTGGAACTGGACGAACTCCATGTCCTGCAAAGGCAGGCCCGCACGCAGAACCATCGCATTGCCGTCGCCGGTGCAGGTGTGCGCGGACGTCGCCGAGAAATAAGCGCGGCCGTAACCGCCGGTGGCGAGCACCACGGCCTGGGCGCGGAAGCGATGGATCGAACCATCGTCCATGCACAGCGCGACAACGCCGCGGCACTCGCCGCCTTCCATGATCAGGTCGAGTGCAAAATATTCTATGAAGAAGTCGGCGTCATACTTCAGGCTCTGCTGGTAGAGCGTGTGAAGCATCGCGTGGCCGGTGCGGTCCGCCGCCGCGCACGTACGCTGGGCCGGCGGCCCCTCGCCCATGTTCTGGGTCATTCCGCCGAACGCGCGCTGGTAGATCTTGCCCTCCGCCGTGCGACTGAACGGCAATCCTGCATGCTCGAGCTCGATGACCGCCGCTGGCGCCTCGCGGCAGAGATATTCGATCGCGTCCTGGTCGCCGAGCCAGTCCGAGCCCTTCACCGTATCATACATGTGCCAGGTCCAATGGTCCGGGCCCATGTTGCCGAGGCTCGCGGCAATCCCGCCCTGCGCCGCGACCGTATGGCTGCGCGTGGGGAAAACCTTGGTGATGCAAGCGGTCTTCAGCCCCTGGTTGGCCGCGCCCATCGTCGTGCGAAGGCCGGCGCCGCCGGCGCCGACGACGACGACGTCGTAGATGTGGTCGACGATCCTGTAGGCGCTCAAGCTGCGCCTCCGAAGGCGACCTTTGCCAGAGCGAAGAGCGCGAAGCTCGCTCCGCCGACTGCCAGGAACAGCAACAAGGTGTTCAGCGCGAAATTGTTGCCCGGCTCATGGACGTAATCGTCGACGACCACCTTCATGCCGTCGAGGCCGTGATAGAAAGCAGTGATCACGAACAAGGCCATCGGCACTGCTCCCAGAGGCGAGCGCAGCCATTCGCGGACCGTCGCATGGTCGAGCGCCGGAAGCATCAGCAGCGAGGCG
>DASUVP010000292.1:0-2039 GCA_036378895.1 Sphingomicrobium sp. | reverse complement strand
CAGGCGGAGACGGAGATCCGGCCGAGCTGCTGTCTACCCTCGAAGTCGAATTCCCTCGCTTGCCTGGGGCGCTGCTTCGCCGGATGTCGCGCGCTTACGGCACGAGGACGAACCGAATACTGGCAGGCGCGGTCACGCTCGACGACCTCGGCCCAGTCCTGGCGGGCGACCTGACCGCCCGCGAGGTCGACTATCTGGTAAACGTGGAATGGGCCTGGTCCGCGGAAGACATATTGTTCCGCCGCACCAAGCTCGGACTGCATATCGATCGCTCGGCCACCGGGCCGCTCGAAGACTATCTGGAGCGGATCAGACATGCAGCCTGACGTCGTCGTTGCTATCGATCAGGGAACGACCTCCACGCGCGCGCTCCTGTTCGACCGCGAGGCGCGGATGATCTCAGCGGCCCAACGCGAGCTGCCGCAGCACTATCCGGCTCCGGGTTGGGTCGAGCACGACGTCGAGGACATCTGGCGGGACACGCTGAGCGTCGTCCGTGAAGCGATCGGCAAAGTCGCGCTCGACCGGATCGCCGCGATGGGGCTGGCCAATCAGCGCGAGACGGTCGTCGTCTGGGACCGGGCGAACGGAGAGCCAATCCATCGCGCCATTGTCTGGCAGGACCGCCGGACCGCCGACAGTTGCGCCTCGCTCAGGGTCGAGGGAGTGGAGGACGAGGTCCGGGCCAAGACCGGCCTGCTGCTCGATCCCTATTTCTCGGCGACCAAGCTCGCCTGGATTTTGGACAATGTCGCCGGAGCCCGCGCCCGTGCCGAAAAAGGCGACCTTGCATTCGGAACGATCGACAGCTTCCTTCTCTGGAGGTTGACGGGCGCCGAGGTCCACGCGACCGATGTCGCCAATGCGTCGCGGACCCTGCTTTACGACATCCACGCGCAGCGATGGGACCCTGAGCTTTGCCGGCTCTTCCGTATCCCTGAAGCGATCCTGCCAGAAGTCAGGGACAATAGCGGGACCTTCGGCCTTACCCAGCCCCGCCTGTTCGACCGCCAGATCGTGATCGGCGGAATGGCCGGTGACCAGCAGGCCGCGCTCATCGGACAGGCCTGCTTCGAGCCCGGAATGGTCAAGTCGACCTACGGCACCGGCTGTTTCCTCCTGCTCAACACGGGCGAGACAGCCGTTTCGTCCGCCAACCGCATTCTCACCACGCCGGCGTACCGGCTCGGCGGCCGCATCACGTACGCCGTCGAGGGGTCGATCTTCGTCGCCGGAGCAGCCGTCAAATGGCTCCGCGACAGTCTTGAGATCATCGAAGATGCACCGGAGACCGAAGCCCTCGCTGCGGGCTTGGAGGACAATCACGGGATCTACATGGTTCCGGCGTTCGTCGGCCTCGGCGCGCCCCATTGGGACGCGAACGCGCGCGGCGCGATCCACGGTCTGACCCTCGACGCGACTCCCGCCCATCTCGCCCGGGCGGCACTCGAAGCGGTGGCCTACCAGACGCTCGACCTGCTGGAAGCGATGGAAGCGGACGGCTGCACGGCGCCGGTCTCGCTTCGCGTCGACGGCGGGATGGCTGCAAACGGCTGGCTATGCCAGTTCCTCGCCGACATCCTCGACTGCCGCGTCGACCGCCCGGCCAATGTCGAGACCACCGCTCTGGGCGCAGCCTTCCTCGCGGGTCTCGCAACCGGCGTCTGGAACGACCTCGACGAACTGTCGCGAACCTGGAGCGCCCGCCAGAGCTTCATCCCGACCATGCAGGATAATCAGCGCCAAGCACTCCTTAGCGGCTGGCACGATGCACTCCGGCGCGCGCTTTCACGCCAGGATTGCGCCTGTTAAATTATCCTTATGGCCGGCTCGCGCATTCTCAAGCGTCTAATCGCGATGAGGCAGAATCCGCGTAACGGCTGGGCGATAGAAGATGTGGAGTTCCTCTGCCGCGGTGTCGGCTTGATTTGCAGGCCGTCGGCGAACGGCTCGCATTACGTCGTCTGGCAACCGAAAATCGAGGGTTTGCTCACCATTCGTCCAAACAGGCCGCTCAAGCCGTTCTACATCATGCTTTT
>DASUVP010000291.1:0-21849 GCA_036378895.1 Sphingomicrobium sp. | reverse complement strand
ATCGCCGACGTATCGCGCCGAAGGGCCTGGCCGGTGGGAGCGATGCCCGGCCCGGCCGCAACTGGGTCGAGCGAGTGGACGGCAGAGTCGAAGAACTGACCGCAACCGACGCGGCGGAGATGCAGGCGGGCGACCGGTTCGTCATCGAGACGCCCGGAGGCGGCGGCTTCGGAGTGCGTGAATGAGTTATTGGCCGTTGCTGGGGATCGCGCTGGTCGTCCTCGGATTTGCACTGAAGCTCAATCCGATGCTGGTCGTTACCGGCGCAGCCATAGTCACCGGCCTCCTCGGCGGGATGGATTTCGCCGAGGTCATCTCGACGTTCGGCAAGGCATTCAACGACAACCGTATTATCGCCATCGTCTGGATCGTGCTGCCGGTGATCGGCCTGCTCGAACGTTATGGGTTGCAGCAGCGCGCGGCTGCGGTGATCCGCGGTTTCCGGAACGCGACAACCGGCAAGCTGCTGCTCCTCTACCTGATCTATCGCCAGATCACCGCCGCGATTGGCCTCCATTCCACGGCTGGCCATCCTCAGACCGTTCGGCCGCTGGTCGCACCGATGGCGCTGGCCGCTGCGGAAAAGCAGCACGGCGAGCTGGACGTAGTGACTGCCGAGAAGGTGAAGGCCTACTCCGCCGCGACGGACAATGTCGGCCTGTTCTTCGGCGAGGACATCTTCTTCGCCATCGGCTCGATCGTGCTCATCCAGGCGACGCTTTCGACCTACGGCTATGAGCTTACGCCGTTGCAGCTGGCGCTATGGGCGATCCCCAGCGCCGTCGCCGCCTTCATCATCCACGGGTTCCGCCTGATCCGCCTCGACCGCAAATTGGGGCAGCGCAAATGATCACGCTGCACTGGCTCTACACTCTGGCCGGTGCGATGTTCGCGGCCTTCGCCTTCCTCAGCGCACTCGATCGATCGAATTCGAAGCGGTTCGGCAATGCGGCCTTCTGGGGCCTGATGGCGCTGAGCCTCCTGGGCGGCGACTTCATCGGCGACTTCGGCAACGGCCTATTGGTGCTTGGCCTTGCCGGGCTCGCGGGTTTCGGCTTCATCGGCCGCAGCCATCCGCCGACGACCGCCGATGCGGAACGCGAGGCCTGGTCGGCAAAGCTAGGCAACAAGCTGTTCCTGCCGGCTCTGATCATCCCGGCGACCGCGCTGATCGGAACGCTGGTCTACAACTACACGCCGGCGGGTGGCTTTGGCTGGATCGAGGCGAAGCGCGAGACCTACGTCTTCCTCGGCCTCGGCGTTCTGCTCGCAATCGCAACGATCTTCGCCTGGCTGCGACCGCCGGCCGTCGCGCCGCTGCAGGAAGGACGCCGCCTGATTGACGCCATCGGCTGGGCCGCGGTCCTGCCTCAGATGCTCGCCGCGCTCGGCGTCCTGTTCGCGGCCGCCGGTATCGGCGACATCATCGGCGAGTTGACCGGAATGGTCATCCCCAAGGGCAATATCTTTGCCACGGTGCTCGTGTTTGCCTTGGGCATGGCTTTGTTCACGATGATCATGGGCAACGCCTTCGCCGCCTTCCCGGTGATGATCGCCGCGATCGGCGCCCCGCTACTGATTCAGGCGTATGGAGGCGATCCCGCGGTGATTGGAGCGGTGGGCATGCTTGCGGGCTTCTGCGGAACGTTGATGACTCCCATGGCAGCCAACTTCAATCTCGTGCCGGCGGCGCTCCTCGAGCTGACAGATCAGTATGGCGTGATCCGCGCCCAGATCCTGACCGCACTACCATTGCTCGCCGCAAACATCCTGATCCTGTATTTCGCCGCCTTCCGATGAGTCGTTTCAGCCTCGACGCAGATACGGCGGCGCGCTTCGCCAGGATCGCGCTCGGCCATGTGCGGCAGGAATATCCGCACAAGCTCGACCATGTGCTCGGGTCGGACGAGGACGTTCTTCCCGCGCACGCGCTGCACCCGATCTTCTTCGGCAGCTTCGACTGGCACAGTTGCGTCCACGGCTGGTGGACCCTGCTGACGCTTCGCAGGCTGTTTCCCGACACGGATGAAGCGCGGGCAATCGCCAAGCTCGCCGACAGCAGCTTCACGGCCGAGAAGGTCGGCGTCGAGCTGGCCTACCTGCAGCGGCCGCTGAGCCGCGGGTTCGAGCGCCCCTATGGCTGGGCATGGCTGCTGCAGCTTCACCTGGAGGCTTCGCGACATGCCGACGCCGGCTGGGCGGACGAGCTGGAGCCGCTTGCCCGGGCGTTCGCCGAGCGGCTGCGCGACCATCTCGGCGTGCTCACCTACCCGATCCGCGTCGGCACCCATTTCAACACGCCGTTCGCGATGGTCCTGTCGCTCGAATGGGCGGAGCGGCTCGATCAGCAATTGGCCGAGGCCATCCGCGGCATGGCGCGCAACTGGTTCGAAAACGACCGCGACTGCCAGGCTTGGGAGCCCGGAGGCGATGAGTTCCTCTCGCCGGCACTGATCGAGGCGCTGTGCATGGCGCGCTGCCTGTCCGAGCCGCAATTCCACGGCTGGTTTGGCGGCTTCCTTCCGAAGCTGGACACCAGCGAGCCGGCGACCCTGTTCATGCCCGCCATCGTGAGCGACCGAACCGACGGCAAAATCGCGCATCTCGACGGGCTCAACCTCAGCCGCGCCTGGTGCTGGCGGAGCCTCGCGCCGCTGCTGCCCGAGGATGCACAGCTGGCCTACGACACCGCTGAAGTGCATCTTGAAGCGGCAATGCCGCATGTGGCCGGCGACTATATGGGCGAGCACTGGCTCGCGACCTTCGCCTTGCTCGCCCTATTGTCCTAGTGGCATTTGAAGCGGTCGAACGGCTCC
This sequence comes from Sphingomicrobium sp., assembly GCA_036378895.1. Classification (GTDB taxonomy): domain Bacteria; phylum Pseudomonadota; class Alphaproteobacteria; order Sphingomonadales; family Sphingomonadaceae; genus Sphingomicrobium. The sequence goes on along the minus strand of DASUVP010000291.1, from coordinate 19,033 downwards.
AGGCAGGCTTTGCACCGCCACTGCGCCTTGCAGGGCGTGGAGCCGAAGCGGCTGATCTCCACGGTGTCGCTGGAGCCGCATTGCGGACATTGCGCGGTCGCTGATGGAGACGGTGGCGCGATACCGTAGTCGTGGAGCCGCTGGCGGCCGCGCTCGCTGATCCACTCGGTCGTCCATGGCGGAAAGAGCACGCGTTCGAGGTGGACGAAGTCGAACCCGTTCCTGTCGAGCGCCTCGCGGATCAGATGCTCGATGGCGATGGTCGCCGGGCAGCCCGTATAGGTCGGAGTGACGCGGACCCGCGGAGGGTCGTCGGCGAAGCCGCGGACAATGCCGAGGTCGGTGATGGAGACAGCCGGGATCTCCGGGTCCATGACCTCGTCGAGCACGGCCATGATCGCCGCCTCGTCCAGCACCGCGACATTGCTCACCCGGTGGGTATTACACCTTCTCCAGGGCGAGCGCGATTCCCTGGCCGACGCCGATGCACATGGTCGCGAGGGCAAGCTTTCCGCCGTTCCGCTGCAGCTCCTCGGTCGCGGTGAGAGCGAGGCGGGCGCCCGACATGCCGAGCGGATGGCCGAGCGCGATGGCGCCGCCGTTCGGATTCACCCGCGCGTCGCCATCGGCGATGCCAAGTTGGCGAAGAACGGCGAGACCTTGGGCGGCGAACGCCTCGTTCAGTTCGATCACGTCCATGTCTGGCACGCTCAAGCCGAGGCGTTTCAGCAGTTTTTCACTGGCTGGAGCAGGACCGATGCCCATTATCCGGGGCGGGACGCCGGCGACAGCAGCACCGAGCACGCGGGCGCGAGGTGTGAGGCCGTTGCGCCTGGCTGCCTCTTCTGAGGCGATGATGAGTGCGGCAGCACCATCGTTCACGCCCGACGCATTGCCAGCAGTAACGGTGCCATCGGGACGAACGATGGGCTTCAGCTTGCCGAGAGCTTCGAGCGTGGTTGCACGCGGGTGCTCGTCGCGATCGACGATGACCGGGTCGCCTTTGCGCTGCGGAATTTCAACTCCGACGATTTCGGCAGCGAGTCGGCCGTTGGCCTGAGCTGCAGCAGCTTTCTCCTGGCTGCGAAGCGCGAAAGCGTCTTGATCCTCGCGGCTGATCTGGAAGTCCTGAGCGACGTTCTCGCCGGTGCTCGGCATGGTGTCGTCGCCATAGGCCGCCTTCATCTTCGGATTGACGAAGCGCCAGCCGATCGTGGTGTCGTACATCTCCGCATTGCGGTCGAAGGCGCTGGTCGCCTTGGCCATGACGAAAGGGGCGCGGCTCATGCTTTCGGAGCCGCCGGCGATGATCAGGTCGGACTCGCCGCCGCGGATCGCCCGCGCCGCCATCGCGACGGCATCGAGGCCTGAGCCGCACAGGCGGTTGAGGGTCACGCCGCCCGAACTGTGGGGCAGACCCGCGAGTAGCCCCGCCATGCGCGCCAGATTGCGATTGTCCTCGCCCGCCTGGTTTGCGCAGCCGTAGATCACGTCGTCGAGTTCGCCCCAATCGACGCCCGGGTTGCGGTCGATCAAAGCCTTGATCGGGATTGCGGCCAGATCGTCGGCCCGAACAGAGCTCAAGGCGCCCGCGTATCGGCCGATCGGCGTGCGGATGGCGTCGCAAATGAAGGCTTCGGTCATTCGGGTCAGATCACTCCGCGGCGCATCTGGTCGAGCTCGATGCTCTCGAACAAAGCCTTGAAATTGCCCTCGCCGAAGCCCTCGTTGCCCTTGCGCTGGATGATCTCGAAGAAGATCGGGCCGATCACGTTCTGGGTGAAGATCTGCAGAAGTAGGCCCTGACCCTCGGTCGGTGCGCCGTCCATCAGGATCCGGCGCTTCTCGAGCTCGGGGATGCTCTCCTCATGGCCTTTGATGCGTTCGGGGAGCATTTCGTAATAGGTGTCGGGCGTGTCCTGGAACGGAATGCCGCGGGCGCGGATGATGTCGACGCTTTCGTAGATGTTCGAAGTGCCGAGCGCGATGTGCTGGATGCCCTCGCCTTTGTACTCGCGAAGGAACTCCTCGATCTGGCTCTTGTCGTCCTGGCTCTCGTTGAGCGGGATACGGATCTTGCCGCAGGGGCTGGTCATCGCCTTCGAGAAAAGGCCGGTCACCTTCCCCTCGATGTCGAAGTAGCGAATCTCGCGGAAGTTGAAGAGCCGCTCGTAGAAGTCGGCCCAGGTCTTCATGTTGCCGCGGTTCACGTTGTGCGTGAGGTGGTCGATGTAGGTGAGCTTCGAGTCCGCATCGGCCATCCGCTGCTGCCAGTCGGGGTGGAAGTCGAAGTCGACCTCGTAGATCGACTGGTCGCCATAGCGGTCGACGAAGAACAGGCGTGAACCGCCGATACCCTCGATCGCCGGGATGTTGAGCTCGCCGTCGCCGACCTTCACATCGACATTGGTCGCACCGAGGCTGAGCGCGCGCTCATGCGCGGCCTTGGCGTCCTTGAACCGGAAGGCCATCGCGCAGGCGCTCGGGCCGTGGTCCTTCGCATAATGCTCGGCATAGCTGCCCGGCTCGGCATTGATAACGAAGTTGCAGTCCCCCTGTTTGTGGAGGGTGACGTTCTTGCTCTTGTGCCGGGCGACCTCGGGGAAGCCCATCTTGGTGAAAAGCGAGCGCAGAAGCTCGATGTCGGGCGCGGTATATTCGACGAACTCGAACCCGTCGGTGCCCATGGGGTTTTCAAGGCCCAGCGGACCCTTTTCGGCGACCTGCGTTGCCATTGGATTCTCCTTCGCGGCCCAACTGCTCCTGCTGCCGCTGTATTTCAAGGCGTGTGGGAAGCGCGAATGTTCACGAATGTTCACACTGACGAAGGGCAGAAATGCACCAAAGTCGGCGCGCGGAGGTCGAATGCGGCATGGCGTTCAGCTAGAACGCAGCTGAGCCTGTAGGACAGGAGAAATGTCATGGACGTGCCCGACGGCTGGAGTCTCGAGGGCGGCGGCAAGGCGCTGGCCCGTACGGTCAAGTTCAAGGACTTCAGCGAGGCTTTCGCCTTCCTGACCCGCGTCGCGATGCACGCGGAGAAGATGAACCACCACCCCGAGTTCACGAATGTCTGGAACCGCGTCGACTTCCGGCTGACGACACATGACTCGGGCGGGGTGACCGAGCGCGATGTAAAGCTCGGCGAGGCCATCAACCGGCTCCTCGGCTGCTGATGGACGCACAACAGATTATCATCCCAGTCGGCGACGAGAGAGTCTCGGGGCTTCTGCTGCGCCCAGCGGATGCGAAGGCGATCTATCTCTTCGCCCATGGGGCAGGCGCCGGGATGACCCACAAGGCGATGGAGTCGAACGCCCAAGGGCTTGCGGAGCGCGGGATCGCGACCCTGCGATACCAGTTCCTCTACATGGAGAAGGGATCGAAGCGGCCCGATCCACCAAGGCTGGCGCATGCAGTCGTGCGCGCAGCCGCGGCGGAGGCCCTGCGGCTCGCGCCCGATCTACCTCTGTTCGCCGGAGGCCGGTCATTTGGCGGCCGGATGACCTCCCAGGCGCAGGCGGATGCGCCGCTCCCGGGCGTGAAGGGCCTCGCCTTTCTGGGATTCCCGCTTCATCCCGCGGGCAAGCCTGGAGCCGACCGCGCCGAACATCTTGCGCGCGTTGACGTGCCTATGCTGTTCGTCTCGGGCGACCGCGACGCGCTGGCAGAGCTGGACCTGCTGAGACCGGTCGTCGACCGTCTTGGCGAACGGGCGACGCTGCACCTCGTCAGCCACGCCGACCATAGCTTCAAGACGGCGGCCAAGAGCGGACAAACGTCAGCGGAGGCCGAATCCGAGGCGCTCGACGCTCTCGCCGGCTGGATTCTTCGCCAGTCGTGCTAAGCCTCAGTGCGAGGCGAAGACCTTCGTCTTGCCGGCCTTGTCGAACAGCAGGACCTGATAGGCCTCCTTGTGGTCGCCATGCTCCATCCCCGGCGAGCCCATCACCATCCCGGGGACAGCGATTCCCGCCGCCTTCGGCTTGGTTGCGAGGAGGCGCTTCACGTCGGCGGCGGGCACATGGCCCTCGATCGCATATCCGCCGATCTCGCTCGTGTGGCAGGACCGGAGCGCGTCCGGCACGCCAAGCCGGGCACGCGTGGGGGCAACGTCCTCGACCTCGCGGACTTCAACCTGGAATCCAGCCTTCTTCATATGCTCGACCCAATGCTTGCAGCAGCCGCAATAGGCCGTCTTGGTGACCACAAGCGTCGCCGCGGCCGCGCTTTCCGCCATTGCCAGGAGCGCGAGCGGAGCGAGGATCGTGAGAAGTCTGCGCGATTTCATGATGGATGCCCCCGAGAAATGAATGGCCGCTCTAGCCGCTTGAACCTGTCTGTTTCCTGTCCGCTATAGGGGACGAATGCCAGATTCGGGAGGCCCGAAGATGCTCAAGGCGACGCTGATACTCTCCGCAGTCTATCTGGCGATTGTCGGGCTGGCCTTGATGATCGTCCCGCTCCAATTCGGCGTGGGCGCGGTCCCGGCCGACTCGCCGCCGGAGCTCGTCGCCTTGCTGCGCCTTCTGGGAGGGCCGTTCCTCGGCATCGCAGTCCTCAACTGGCTGGTCCGGGATGCGCCTCCCTCGGGCGTCCTGAAGGCGGTCCTCATCGCCAACATCGTCGGCTTCGGATCGGTCGCGGCCAACGACATCTGGGGAGTCTTCAGCGGCGAGGCGCGCGAACTGGCGAAAATCTTCCTCGTCGTCCATCTGGCCTTCGCAATCGCCTTCGTCGCTGCGCTTCGAGCCGCTCGGGGGGCGCGCTGAAGGGAACGGGAGCCGGCCATTGCCCGTTCATGCGGAAACTGAGATAGGCGTCACGCAATGAACCGCCGCACGATCAGCGCCGACACTTATTATCCCGACGAGGTTGGGACCGGCTGACGCGCGCCTGCATCAGACGACCAACCTCATGCCCGCCCGGCTTCCGCCCGGCGGGTTTTTTGTTGCCCGAACGGAAGGAACCCGAATGCTTCAGGAAAAGATCGACCGGGACCAGCGAGCCGGAAGGTGGGAGGACTATGTCATCCCGCAATGCTGGGAGGCGTTCACGGCCGAGGACCATAGGGTCTGGGACCTGCTGTTTGCGCGGCAGGTCGAGCTGCTCGGATCGCGGGTGGTCTCACCCTTCCTCGACGGGATCGACCTTCTGCGCCTGTCCCATCCGGGCGTCCCGGACGTCGAGGGCCTCAACGCGATCCTCGAGCCCCGGACCGGCTGGCGGACGGTCGCGGTCCCGGGACTGGTGCCGGACGACATCTTCTTTGCGATGCTGTCCGAGCGCGTGTTTCCGGTCGGCAACTTCATCCGTACGCGGGAGCAGCTCGATTATCTCGAGGCGCCGGACTGCTTCCACGACATGTTCGGCCATATTCCCATGCTCGCTCACCACGACTTCGCAGAGATGACCCGGCACGTCGGCGAGCTCGGCGTTGCCGCCTGCGCAGCGGGCGAAGGCGATCGGGCCGCTCGGCTCTACTGGCATACGGTTGAGTTCGGGCTAGCTCGCGAGGAAAGCGAGACGAAGATCCTCGGCGCGGGCCTCGCGTCCAGCTTTGGCGAGGCGCATTTCAGCCTGGAGAGCGGAGAGGTCGAGCGGCCGCCCTTCTCGGTCGAGCGGGCCGTCCACACGCCCTACAGGCATGACGCCTTCCAGCCGCGCTACCTTGTCTCTCAGTCGCTCGAGCGGACCGTCGACGACGTGCTTTCCCTGACGGCGGAGGGATTGCTCGCAATCTGAGGACCGCGCACGGTGCGCAGTAGCCCGAGGCCGACGATGACGATCGCGCTAATCGCCGAGATGGCGAGCAGAAGTCCGCGCGCCGCTGCAGGGGAATCGACGAGCAATGACAAAGTGGAGAACGCCCAGACCAGGGCCGTGATCGGCAGCCACGGGCCATAGTCGCGCACCCGGAACGGATGCACGAAATGGATGGGCGCGAAGGTGAGGAGGGCGAGCGCCGCGACAATTGCCGCGGCGACGCTGAAATCCAGTTGGGCGGCAAAAAGGTAGAGCGCGACAATGTTCCACAGCGCTGGGAAACCGCGGAAGTAATTGTCCTCGGTCTTCATGTCCCGCCGCGCGAACACATAGAGCGATGAGATCTGGATCAGCGCGGCCAGCGGAATCGCGGCAACGACCGGAAGCAACCCGGCTTCGAGGATGAAAAGCGTCGGGACGAAAACGTAATTGAGATAGTCGATGACGAGATCGAGCACGCCGCCGTCGATTCTCGGAGCGATCTCCTTCACGCGCGCGGCTCTGGCCAAGGTCCCGTCGACACCGTCTACGACCAGCGCGACGAATAGCCACAGCATCGCGTCCGTCCAGCGGTGGTCGCGGATCGCAACCATCGCCAGCAGCGCGAGCACGGCGCCGCTCGCGGAAAAAAGATGGACCGCCCAGGCGGCTGCCCGAGAGGTTCGCGCGTCTGCAATCATGGTCGCAGCCAAACGAGACAGCATTTCCAACGTTCCGGCAAGTGCCGTTTCGGAAGCGAAACCGCTGCAGCAGTGCAGCGTTACGGGAAGGTCATGAGCAGCCCAGCGCCAATTCCCAGACCAGGGCACAACTGCTGGCGGGTGGAGCGCGCGGCCCGCGCGAGCCTGATCGTCGATGCCGCCGATTATTTCCGGCTCGCTCGCAAGGCGATGCTCCGCGCGGAACAACAGATCCTCCTGATCGGCTGGGACTTCGATACCCGAATCTGCCTCGACTATGACGCCGACGACGACGCTCCCGTGGAGCTTGGCTCCTTATTGTCCTGGCTGCCGAAGAACAGGCCCGGGCTCCAGATCCACATCCTCAAGTGGGACCTGGGCGCGATCAAGCTGCTCGGACGCGGGACGACCGCGCTTCGCCTCGCGCGGTGGGCGGCGAGCAGTCAGATTCATTTCAAACTGGACGGGGGGCACGCCACAGGCGCCAGCCACCATCACAAGATCGTGGTGATCGATGACCGGCTGGCGTTCTGCGGCGGCATCGACATGACCGCGGACCGCTGGGACACGCGCGAGCATCTCGACGGAGACCAGCATCGCAAGAGGCCGACCACCCGCCGACGCTACGATCCATGGCACGATGCGACCATGGCCGTGGATGGAGCGGTCGCCGCAGCGCTCGGCGAACATGCGCGAGACCGCTGGAAAGCCGCAGGGGGAGAGGCGATCGAGCCTCCGGCAGCCTCAAGCGAACCCTGGCCGAAGGAGCTCGAGCCGCATTTCCGCGAGGTCGAGATCGCCATCGCCCGGACGCGCGGCGAATATGACGGCGAAGAATGCGTCCGTGAGATCGAGGCGCTCTACGTCGACATGATCCGGTCGGCGAAGCGCTTCGTCTATGCCGAGAACCAATATTTCGCCTCCCGAATCGTCGCCAAGGCGATCGCCGAGCGACTCCAGGAGCCCGATCCACCGGAGTTCGTCATCGTCAATCCGCACAGCGCCGACGGATGGCTGGAAGACAAAGTCATGAGCACTGCCCGGGCGGAGCTGTTGGACGTCGTCCGCAAGTGCGACCGGCACGGCCGCTTCCGAATCTTTTATCCGGTCACCGAGGGCCGCGAGGACATCTACGTCCATTCGAAGATCACGATCGTCGACGATCGGCTGCTGCGCGTAGGCTCGGCGAACCTGAACAATCGCTCGATGGGCCTCGACAGCGAATGCGACCTGCTGATCGACGCCTCGCTGCCCGGAAACGCCGGAGCGGAAGAGACGATCGCCATGCTCCGCGCCGACCTGATGGCGGAGCACCTCGGATGCTCGGTCGACACGATCGACGCGAAATTTGCCGAGACCGGCTCGCTGATCCGAACCATCGAATCCTTCAGCAGCAGCAAGGGGCGCGGCCTGGTCGTCTACATTCCCGAAAAGCCCGACGCCCTCGGTAAAACGCTGGCCGAGAACGAGGCTCTGGACCCGGAAAGCGCGGGCGAGCAGTTCGAACCCATGGCTCGTCCCGGCCTGCTTGCGAGGCTGAGCGCCTGAGCGCGGTGGAGGATTTGAGTCAGGGCGCTATAGCCGCCTTAGACATGGCAGACGAAGACGCCCTCCGCGAATATCGCACCGGTTCCGACCCGCGCACCCTGCGCGACGCCCTCGGCTGCTTCGCGACCGGAGTGACGGTCGTCACCTGCTTCGATGAAGCCGGGCAGCCGGTCGGCCTGACCGCGAACAGCTTCACCTCGGTCTCGCTCGACCCGCCGCTGCTACTCGTCAACGTGCACAAGCAGGCGGCCTGCGCCGCCGGCCTGACCAACGCCGAGCATTTCGCGGTGAACGTGCTTCAGACGGGCCAGCAGCCGGCCTCGATCCGCTTCTCGACCCGGCAGGAAGACCGGTTCGGGGCGAACGACTGGTCCCGCGGGGAGTTCGGAGCGCCGGTCCTCCAGGAATCGCTCGGAGTGTTCGAGTGCGAGCGCTACGCGGTCTATGACGGCGGCGACCACCACATATTGGTCGGCAGGGTGGTCAAGGCGAGCTTCAACACCGAACTCGACCCCTTGCTCTATTTCCGCGGCCGCTACCGCAGGCTCCACTTCGATTAGGGGGTCGCCGGCGCAGCCTTCTTGCGGCGGGTCCAGAGGTGCAAGACCCCGACGATGGGCGCGGCGACGATCGCTCCGGCGATCGCGGCTCCGAGCGCATTGAGCAGCCATTCGAGCACGGCCGATCCGGCGGACAGCGCATGCGCCGTGTCATGCACGAAATGGGGAATTCCGGTGAGGACGTGCAATTCCTCCAGCCCGTGAAGGAGGATTCCGCCGCCGACCCAAAGCATCGCAGCGGTGCCGATGATCGACAGCGTCCGCAGGAGGTATGGCACGCCGTGAACGAGCGCCCGGCCGACCAGCTGCGCGCCTTTGCTGCGGCGCTCGACCATGTGGAGACCGATGTCGTCGAGCTTCACGATCAATCCGACCACGCCGTAGACGGCAGCCGTGATGACCACCCCGACGGCGGCGAGCGCGCCCGCCTGAAGCCAGATATTGTTCGCTTCGAGCTCGGCCAGCGCGATGGCCATGATCTCCGCGGAAAGGATGAAATCGGTGCGAATTGCGCCTGCCACCTGCAGGCGTTCAAGCTCCTTCGGATCGTCGATCGCGTCGATCAGCTCGTCTTCATGATGGTGGTCGTGGGCGATGGCCTCGATGATCTTCTCGGTCGCCTCGAAGGCCAGATACGCGCCGCCGATCATAAGCAGCGGAATGATCAGCACCGGCAGGAACGCCGAGAGCAGAAGGGCGGCGGGAAGCAGGATCAGCAACTTGTTCTTGAGCGAGCCCCAGGCGATCTTGCCGATGATCGGCAGTTCCCGCTCCGGCGCCAGGCCCGTCACGTAGCGCGGCGTTACGGCCGTGTCGTCGATGACGACGCCGGCCGCCTTGGTGCCCGCCTTGCCGACGGCTAGGCCCACGTCGTCGACCGAGGCGGCGGCGAGCTTGGCGATGGTAGCTACGTCGTCGAGGAGAGCAACTAGACCTGTGGGCATTCACCGCGCTTAGGCGAACTTGCGGTTACCGCGCAATTCGCGCAGTGCCGCGGCCATGCTGGGACTGGATTTCATCAGGGCGGAACGCGCGGCGGTCGAAAAGGCGATCGAGGTCAAAGGTGTCGATATCAACGTCGATGGCCTGCTCTCGCTCGACGGCGACGTCCGGCGGCTGAAGACCGAGATCGAAGCGCTTCGTGCCGAGCGCAACGCGATCAGCGCCCGGTTCAAGGACGTGGCTCCCGAAGAGCGGGCAGAGCTTGGACGGCAGGCCAAGGAAGCCGGCGCGCGTGCGGGCGAGCTGGAAAACGATCTCGCCGAGAAGCAGGGCGTGCTGACTGAGCTTCTGATGCGGGTGCCGAACATCCCCTGGGATGGAGCGCCCGTCGGCCCGGACGAGAGCTTCAACACCGTCGTCCGGCAGGAAGGCGCAGTTCCGCAGTTCGGCTTCGAGCCGATGGACCACGTCGCGCTGATCGAAAGGAACGACTGGGCGGACCTCAGCCGCATCGTGCAGGTGTCGGGTTCGCGGCAATATTGCCTCAAGGGGCGGCTGGCTTTGCTCGAAACCAAGCTGATGGGCTGGGCACTGGAGCGGATCGCCGAGGCGGGCTTCACGCCGATTACCGTTCCGTCGATGGCGCGCGAGCAGGCGTTCCTCAACCAGGGGCAGTTCCCCGGCCACAGGGAAGAAACGTACGAGATCCCGGCAGACGAACTGTGGCTTGCGGGAACGGCGGAGGTCGCGCTGACCTCGCTCCATTCGAGCGAGATTATCGAGGGCGACAAGCTCCCGATTCTTTATGCCGGCTATTCACCCTGCTTCCGACGCGAGGCGGGAAGTGCGGGCAAGGATGTGCGCGGGCTGCTGCGCGTCCACCAGTTCGTGAAGGTGGAGCAATATGTCATTTGCGAAGCCGACGATGACCAGTCGGCAAGCTGGCATGCGCGGCTGCTGGAGCTCGCCGAGAGCATGCTTAAGGCGCTCGAAATTCCCTACCAGGTGATCGAGACCTCGACGGGCGACATGGGCCTCGGCAAGTTCCGGATGAACGACATCGAGAGTTGGGTCCCGAGCCTCAGCAAGTATCGCGAGACGCACAGCTGCTCGACTCTGCACGACTGGCAGGCACGGCGCGCGAACATCCGCTATCGCGGAGGCGACGGGAAAGTCCGGTTCGCGCACACGCTCAACAACACCGCGCTGGCTTCCCCAAGGATTCTCGTTCCGCTGCTGGAGAACCACCAGACGGCGGACGGCCGGGTGAGGTTGCCGAAGGCGCTGCAGGAGCTGATCGGGGGCGAGTTCCTGTGAACCCGAAGGCAGGGAAGTTCGACAAGGCTGCCGAGCTTCCCGTCTGGGAGGGCGACGACGCTCCGCCCACGGAGCACCATTGGAAGGAATTGCTCTGGAATGCCGGGCGGCTGCTCGGCACGTTTCGCAAACGCGGCCCACGCGGGCCGGATGACGGCCAGCCGGTCCTCGTCATCCCGGGCTTCCTGTGCAGCGACCAGACGACTTTCTCGCTCCGCAAGCGGCTCGCGAAGCACGGTTATCGCGTGCATGGCTGGAAGCAGGGCTGGAACTTCGGCGCCAGGGCGGACACGCTCGAAAAGCTCCGAGAAAGGATCGAAAGCCTCGGACATCAGCGCAAGCTGGTGATCGTCGGCTGGAGCCTCGGCGGGCTCTACGCGCGCGAATATGCGCGGTATAATCCGGATCAGGTGCGGGCGGTGATCACGCTCGGCTCACCCTTCTCCGGCGATCCGCGACAGAACACCATCTGGCCGCTCTACGAACGCATCGCCGGGCATAGCGTTCTCGACCCGCCGATTCCGCGAGTGACCGAGAAACCGCCGGTCCCGCATCTGGCCTTGTGGTCGCGGCGCGACGGCCTGATCGCTCCGCGCGCGGCCCGCGGCCTAGACCATGAGCGGGACGAGGAAGTGGAGCTCGATTGCCATCACATGGCCTTCGCAATCTCGCCGCACGCGACCAAGGAGGTGGTGCGCGAAATCGACAGATTCCTGAAAAGGCACAATTAATTTCGCGAAGCTTATTGTTTCGGTAACGCAAAGACATCATCTTCGTTGTCATGAGAGGCGCGCGAGCCATTGCCGCCACGGCAGGCGCGGTTCACCCGGACGACCTTCCACCCCCGGGGTGGCATCGCTTGCGGGAGGTCGCCTGGCACCTTCCTCGTCTCCTCGCCGGCCTTGGGCCGCTCGGCCCCCGTGGGCCGGAAGATGGACCACCCGCTTTGGTTATTCCGGGCTTCCTGGCGACCGACCGGACGACGATGGACCTGCGCCGGGCGTTGGCTCGGGCCGGTTGGCGCGCGCATCCCTGGCTGCTGGGCATGAACCTCGGGGCCAGGGCGGACACGCTGGACCTGCTTGAAAAGAGGCTCAACGACCTCAGGAATGGGCGCAAGGTGCTGCTGGTTGGATGGAGCCTCGGCGGCATGTTCGCCCGCCAGCTCGCGCATCGCTGCCCGAAGAAGGTCCGCGCGGTCATCACGCTCGGCTCCCCTTTCTCCGGCGATCTCAAGACCAACACCAACGTTTGCGACTATTACGAACGGATCGCGGGCCACGACGTCTACGAGCCACCCTTCCCGCACATCATCGACAAGCCGCCGGTGCCGACCTTGGCGTTATGGTCGCGCCGGGACGGGATCGTCGCACCCAGCGCCGCCCGCGGACGCGACCATGAGCGCGACAAGGCGGTCGAGATCGACACCTATCACACCGGCTTCGCGGTCCACCGACCCGTGCTCAGCCAGGTCGTGAGCGAGATCCGCTCGTTCCTGGCGGAGGCTGAAGGACGCCCGCCCGCGCTCCAGCCGATGATCGTCGCGGGATCGCTGGCGAAGGCCTGAAGATCCCTTTCGATTCGCGCGATTGACTCTTCGTCCCGACTCACGGGATAAAGAACAAAAGTAGAACATAAGCGTTGTGAGTCGTGTGGCGAAAGGTTTGTCTCTCGTCGCCGGCGGAGGCCTTTCTGCGCCCTCCGGTCCGGCCCTCTCCCCCGCGTCCGGAGCCCCGCCGGACGCGCCCCTGCTGGGTGCGCGCTGGTCCCTGCCGGCGCCGCCCAGCCCCACTCTGTCCGAACTGTTTGCCGACAACCCGCGCGATTCGGGCTGGGCAGGCTTCCTGCTGGCGCAGGTCGAACGCGGCAAGCCTCTGCTGTGGGTCCAGGACCGCATGGCGATCATCGAGAGCGGACGAATCTACCCGCCTGGCCTCGGCGGCATCGAGCTCATCCACGTCGAGGCGCGGGACTCGAAGCTCGCGCTCTGGGCGATGGAGGAGGGGGTAAGATGCTCCGGCCTGTCGGGAGTGATCGGCGAGCTGTGGGGCGATCCCGCGGCGCTCGACTTCACCGCAACCCGCCGGCTCGCCGTGGCTGCGGAGCGGAGCCGGGTGCCCTGCTGGCTGGTCCGGCTCGGCGGGACTGCGAACCTCAGCGGCGCCAGGATGCGCTGGCGTATCGCCAGTGCCCCAAGCATCGCCAATATGTTCGATCCGCGCGCACCCGGAGCCTCGGCTTGGGATGCGGAGCTGTTCCGCGCTCGCGGTTTTCCGCCCGGCCGCTGGAGCATCGCGCATGAAGCGGATTCTTTCCGTCTGGCTGCCCCGGCTGGCGGTGGAGCGCTGGGCGAGGTCGAGCGACTTCGCGCCTGACGATCCGGTCGTCCTGACGGTCGAAGGCATCCACGGGCCGATCATCCACGCGGTAACGAGAGCGGCCGCCGAACTCGGTGCGCAAGCCGGCGCAAGGCTGACCGATGCCCGAGCTCTCGACCCGGCCCTGATCGCGGTTCCGGCCGATCCCGCCGGCGATCTCGCACTGATGGAACGGCTGGCGCGCTGGGCCGGGCGATGGTCGCCCTTGGTCGAGGTGGACGGCGCCGACGCGCTTCGGCTCGACGTGACGGGGATCGCCCATCTGTTCGGCGGTGAGCCCGGGCTTGTGGCAGACGTCCAGGAACGGTTCGCGATCGCCGGCCTGTCGACCCGTGTGGCGCTCGCTCCGACAGCAGCAGCGGCCTGGGCGCTGGCCCATTACTGCCATGCGGCGGCGATCATCTGCGGCAAGGACACGGGGGCGAAGCTCGCCGATTTGCCGGTCGCCGGATTGAGGCTCCCACCCGAAGCGACCCGAACGCTCGAACGTCTGGGCCTCAAGACCATCGGCAGGCTCGCCGGGATCGAGCGGCGTTCGCTCGCCCGCCGCTTCCGCGAGGCGGACAATCCGGTCGACGCGCTCGACCGCGCGCTCGGCCGCAAGCCCGAGCCGCTGAGCGCCGTTCCGACAGCCCGGCCGCCCCGCGCCCTGCTGAAACTTGAGGAGCCCGCGACACACCCGGAAGCCCCTGGCCAGGCGCTCGAACGGCTGATCCCCGACCTTGTCCAGCAGCTACAGCGCCGGCACCTTGGTGCACGACGGCTGACGCTGATCGGATTCCGGGTCGATGGAAGCACGGCCATGGCCTCGGTCGCGACAAGCATTCCCAGCCGCGAACCGAAACACCTTCAGCGGCTGATTGCCGACAAAGCGGCGGCGCTCCACCCCGGTTTCGGCTTCGATGCCTTCGCTCTGGAAGCGAGCTGGGCCGAAAGCCTGTCATCCGCGCAGGACAGCCTGGTTGGGGAGCCGTCCGGCGAGCGTGAGGTCGCGCGGCTGATCGACCGTCTCAGCGTCAAGCTCGGCCCCGACAAGGTGCGGCGCCCGCAGCCGAACGAAAGCCATTTGCCCGAACGCGCGAGCGGCTGGCGGCCCGCGCTCGATAAAGCGAAGCCCGCCGGGGAAGCTGTGACACCACCGCGCCCGCAGCGCCTGCTCGACCGGCCGGAAGCGATCGCGGTCGTCTATGCGACGCCCGAGGGAGTTCCGCGCCGCTTCGTCTGGCGGCGCGCCGTCCACGACATCGCCCGCGTCGAAGGGCCGGAACGGATCGCCCCGGAATGGTGGCGCGAGCGGTCGACCGCGCGGCTGCGCGATTATTACCGCGTCGAGGACCAAGCGGGCCGCCGGTACTGGATCTACCGCGAAGGGCTGATCGGCGACGGCCGCGGCGGCCTGCCCGAGTGGTACATGCACGGGCTGTTCGGCTGATGCCTGAATATAATGGCTTTGCGCGGCTCAAGCTGGTGCGGACAGGCGACATGCCGCCCGCCCCGATTGCTGCCGCACCTTATGTCGAGCTGGGCGTCTCAACGCCCTTCTCCTTCCTGCGCGGGGCATCGGACGCGATCGAGCTGACGCTGACCGCGCTCAAGCTCGGCTATGACGCGATTGGGGTCGCCGACCGCAACACGCTCGCCGGGGTCGTCCGGATGCGCAGCGCCTGCGAGGGCGCGGGGCTGAAGCCTTTGATCGGCTGCCGGCTCGACCTCACCGATGCGCCGAGCCTGCTTGCCTATCCCATCGACCGCGACGGCTATGGACGGCTGTCGCGGCTGCTGTCGCTGGGCAAGATGCGTGCGGACAAGGGCGAGTGCGAAATTGCCCTCGGCGACGTCACTGAGCATTCGGAAGGCGTGGCCTTCATTGCCTGGCCGACTGACGATCTGGCTGATTTCGAACAGGAATTGCCGCGGCTTCGCGACGCATTGACGTCACTTCGTCATGTCGCGGCGAGCTGGCTCTATCGCGGCGACGACGGCGCGCGGATCGAAAGGCTCGACCGCATTGCGCGCAGGAACGGCTGCACCATCCTCGCCACCAACGACGTCCATTATCACGCACCCGACCGCCGGCCGCTGCAGGACGTCATAACCTGCATCCGCGAGAAAGTGACGCTGACGACCGCGGGCTATCTGCTCAACCCGAATGCCGAGCGGCATTTGAAATCGCCCGAGGAGATGGCGCGGCTGTTCGCACGCTGGCCACATGCGATTTCCGCGACGCGGGAGTTCGCCGATAAGCTGAACTTCAGCCTCGAGGAGTTGCGCTACGAATATCCCAGGGAGACCGTGCCCGAGGGCCGGACGCCCCAGCAGCATCTCGATCATCTCACCTGGGCCGGCGCCCACGCCCGCTGGGGCGAGCGCATCCCCTACAAGGTGCTGACCCAGCTCAACCACGAGCTGAAGCTGATCGAGAAGCTCGACTTCGCGCGCTACTTCCTGACCGTCCACGACATCGTCGCCTTCGCCCGCTCACTCGATCCGCCAATCCTGTGCCAGGGGCGCGGGTCGGCGGCGAACAGCGCGGTTTGCTACTGCCTTGGCATCACCGCGGTCGACCCGGCGACCAGCGACCTCCTCTTCGAGCGCTTCATTTCCGAAGAGCGCCGCGAGCCGCCCGACATCGACGTCGATTTCGAGCATGAGCGTCGCGAGGAGGTCATCCAGCACATCTACGAGAAATACGGCCGCGACCGGGCCGGCATCGCCGCGACCGTGATCCATTACCGCCCACGCTCGGCGATCCGGGAGGTCGGCAAGGTTATGGGCCTCAGCGAGGACGTCTGCGCGGCCATCGCCTCCAATTACTGGGGGAGCATGGAGGCCGAGGTCGCCGAGGACCGCGCCAGGGATGCCGGGCTCGACATGAACGACCCGCACCTCAAGCGGACGATGAAGCTGGCCGAGCAGCTCATCGGAATGCCGCGCCATCTGTCGCAGCATGTCGGCGGATTCATCCTGACCGAGCGGCCGCTGACCGAGACCGTGCCTATCGGGAATGGCGCGATGGAGGACCGCACCTTCATTGAATGGGACAAGGACGACATCGAGGAGCTCGGGATCCTCAAGATCGACGTGCTTGCGCTCGGCATGCTGACCTGCATCCGCAAATGCTTCGACCTGATCGAGGAGCATCATGGCGAGCGCTTCGAGCTGGCGACCGTCCCGCAGGAGGTGCCGGAGGTCTACGACATGCTGTGCAAGGGCGATTCCCTGGGCGTGTTCCAGGTCGAAAGCCGGGCGCAGATGAACATGTTGCCGCGCCTCAAGCCGCGGAAATTCTACGATCTGGTCATCGAAGTCGCGATCGTCCGGCCCGGCCCGATCCAGGGCGACATGGTCCACCCCTATCTAAAACGGCGGGCGGGCAAGGAGCCGGTGACCTTCCCCTGCCCCGATCCGGCGCACGGGCCGCCGGATGAGCTTGAGAAAATCCTCGGGCGGACTCTGGGCGTGCCCATCTTCCAGGAGCAGGCGATGAAGATCGCGCTCGATGCGGCGAAGTTCAGCTCCGAGGAGGCAAACCAGCTGAGGAAGGCGATGGCGACCTTCCGCAGCCGCGGGAACATTGAGGTGCTTCAGGACAAGATGGTCGGGCGGATGGTGACACGCGGCTACGACCCCGACTTCGCCCAGCGCTGCTTCGACCAGATCAAGGGCTTCGGCGAATATGGCTTCCCCGAAAGCCATGCCGCGAGCTTCGCGCACCTCGTCTACGTGTCGAGCTGGCTGAAGTGGAAATATCCGGCGGCGTTCGCCTGCGGGCTGCTCAATTCGCAGCCGATGGGCTTCTACGCCCCCGCGCAAATCGTCCGCGACGCGAAGGAGCATGGGGTCGAAGTGCTTGGCGTCGACGCGAACCACAGCGACTGGGACTGCACGCTTGAGAACGGTGCGCTTCGGCTAGGACTCAGGCAGGTCGAGGGCCTGCAGCGCGAGGCTGGCGACCGGCTGGTCAACGCGCGGCCCTATGCCAGCGTGGAGGATCTCCGCAGTCGCGGCCGAGTCCCGGTCCATGCCATCGAGCGGCTGGCATCGGCGGACGCGTTCCGCTCGATCGCGCTCGACCGGCGGGCGGCTCTATGGGACGCACGGGCGCTGAAGCAGGCTCCCGACCTGCCCCTGTTCGTCGCCGCCGATGCACGCGACGAAGGGGCTGAGCTAGAGCCCGCGAAGCTGCCGGCAATGCCTCTTAGCGAGCATGTCGTGAACGATTACCAGACCATCCGGCTCAGCCTGAAGGCGCACCCGATGGCTTTCCTGCGCGACCATTATGCGAGACAGGGCTTCGTCACCGCGGACCGGATCCACGGCATCCGCGACGGACGCCGGTTGTCGATGTCGGGCCTGGTGCTGATCCGCCAGCGCCCGGGCAGCGCCAAGGGCGTCTGCTTCATCACGCTGGAGGACGAGACGGGGATCGCCAACCTGGTCGTCTGGCCCGACGTGTTCGACAAGCAGCGCAAAATCGTCATGGGCGCGCGGCTGATGGCTGTGCATGGGATCATCCAGAAAGACGCTGACGACGGCGTTATCCATGTGGTCGCGCGAAAGCTCGAGGATCACAGCCACATGCTGCGCCATTTGAGCGAGGAGCTGATGCCCTCGACGCTCAACCAAGGCGACGGCGGCGGAAGCTGGAGGCCGCCTGCGGGCCGCCACCCGCGCGATGTCGAGATCATCCCCAAGTCACGGGATTTCCATTAGCGCCGGCTTTAAGCAACAATGGCGTCGATGGCCGCACTCGCCGCCGCACTGGCTCTTGCCGCTTCGAACCCTTCGGCCGGGTCAATCGAGGGCCATTGGATTCATCCCGAGCAGACGGTGATCATCCGGCTCGAAAACTGCGGCGATGAAGTGTGCGGCACCGTTACCTGGGCAACTGAGCGGGCGCAGCGCGATGCCCGCAAGGGTGTCGACCGCCTGATCGGTGCGCGATTGCTGACCGGCTTCCATCGAAACAAGAAAGGCATTTGGAAGGGCAGGATCTTCGTCCCCGACTACGACCTTCGAGTCAGCGGCAAGATCCAGCCACTCGACGCCAATCGCCTCAAGGTCTCTGGATGCGCCCTCGGAGGCCTCCTCTGCAGGACTCAAGTATGGACACGCTCCGACGGACCGGTCAGCGGCTCCGATTAGCCGAGCCCGTTCATCCCCACGCAAGCTGAGCGAACGATTCTCGCCGCAAATCCTCGCTAACTGAGGCGCCATGAAACGCATTCTCCTGAGCATCGCGGCAACCGCAGTGGCGCTTGGAACGCCTGCCTCGGCGAAAGCCCAAGCCCTCGAGGGCAAGTGGACGAACCCCAAGCGGAGCGTGGTCGTCAATGTCGCGCGCTGCGGCGAGGCCTATTGCGGCACCGTCAGCTGGGCGTCCGACAAGAACAAGGCCAAGGTTTCCGAGAACGGGCGAAAGCTCATCGGAACCCGCATCCTGAGCGACCTCCGCCCCGCCGGCAACGGCCTCTACAAGGGCCGCGCGTTCGAACCGAAGCGTAATATCCGCGGCTCCGCGACCGTCCGCCAGGTCGGGCCCAACACGATGGTCGTGAAGGGCTGTGCGGTCCTCGGAATGCTTTGCCGGGAGCAGCGCTGGACGCGCGTCAGCTAAATCAGAGGCGCGCCAGGAGCTCGGTTTTCTTGGTCGTGAATTCCTCGTCCGTCAGAATTCCGGCGTCGTGCAATTCGGCCAATTTCCTGATCAAACGTCATCTCGGTCATTCTCTTCGCGGCCGCTTCTGTCCCAAACTCCCTGTCCATGTCGTTCATCACGCTTGCTCCCAGACCAAGGGCCGTGATCCATTGTAACATGCGCTGATGCCGAAGACTAACTAGC
>DASUVP010000290.1:0-16090 GCA_036378895.1 Sphingomicrobium sp. | reverse complement strand
CCGGTGTGGTCCGGGTGCCAGTGAGTGTTGAGCACCTGCGTGATCTTGAGGTCGCTGGTGGCCGCGGCGTCGAGCACCGGCTCGGCCACCGACGGGTCGACTGCCGCGGTCTCGCCGCTCTTTTCGTCGTGGATCAGCCAGACATAATTGTCGGTAAGGACCGGGACGGCGCTGACGGTCAGGCGCGCCATCACCATTCGCCCGTGTTGGGCATGGATGCCCACGGCTCCGCCGGCGCCTTGCGCTCGCCCTTTTGCAGCAGCTCGATCGAGATGTTGTCGGGTGAGCGGACGAAGGCCATGTGCCCGTCGCGCGGCGGCCGGTTGATGGTCACGCCCGCGTCCATCAGCCGCTGACAGGTCTCGTAGATGTCGTCGACCTGATAGGCGAGATGGCCGAAATTGCGCCCGCCGCCGTAGCCGCTCTCGTCCCAATTGTGCGTCAGCTCGACCTCGCCGCCTTCGTCTCCCGGCACTCCGAGGAAGATCAGCGAAAAGCGGCCGGACTCATTGTCCATGCGCCGACGCTCCTCGAGCCCGAGCAGTTGGAAAAATGCAACAGTGGCGGCGGGATCGGAGACCCGGATCATCGAATGCAGGAATTTCATTTCGTCTCACTCAGTTCATCGCTATAAATGCACGGTTCGTCGACGATACTGCCCGGCGATTGTGACCGGTGATCGTCAGCAATACGACGAACGCAGGGTAACTTTCCATGATCCAGAAGCTGCAGGACAGCCGCGCCGTCCTTTTGGGCGCGGTCGGAATCTTTGCTTTGGGTTTGACGACGAGTGGTTATGCGCTGGGCGACGGTCTCCGCCGCTACAAGCTGGCCGAGCATCGGACGGTCACGGTCCGGGGCGTTTCCGAACGCAACGTCACCGCCGACCTCGCGACCTGGTCGGTCAACTTCTCTCATCAGGGTACCGAGCTCGGCCCCGTCCAGCAGGCTGTCGACCAGCAGGCGAGGGCCGTTCGCGCATTCTTCCTGCGCTCGGGGTTCAAGCCTGAGGAGATCACCGACTACGACGTGTCGATGAGCCGTGAGCAACCGACGAATCGCGAGGGTCAACCTGTCGGTCCGCAAAAGCTCAGCGTCAGCCGCTCCATCCAACTGCGGACCAATCAGATCGAGAAGGTGCGCGCGGCTTATGCGCGCCAGGCTGAGCTACTGCGCGACGGCGTCGAACTCGTGGGAAGCGGAAGCAATGTCACCTTTACGTTCACGAAGCTCAATGCACTGAAGCCGGAGATGATCGCCGAGGCGAACAAGAATGCACGGCGCAGCGCTCAGGAGTTTGCGCAAGACAGCGGCGTCTCGGTCGGCAAGATGAAGACGGCCAGCCAGGGCTATTTCACGGTCGGCGCCCGCGACGGCGAAGATTGTGAGAGTTGCGGTTCGTCGGGCGGCAGCTCGCCGTTCCAGAAGGTCCGCGTCGTGACGACGATCGATTACGACTTGGGCTAGGGCTTGGCCGGAGCCTCCGGTGCGGGGAGCAGCTTCAACGCTTGCCGCGCCGCCTGCCCGGACTTGCCGTTGGGATCGGCCGACACCGCGCGTGACCAGTAGGATCGCGCCGCCGCCTCGTCCCCGGCGAAATGGTGGACGTGCCCGGCCTCGAACAGAATGGTCGGGTTGTTCGGCTCCAGGGTCAGCGCTTTCCCGATGGCGGCTTTTGCCGCCACGGCGTCATTCTCGCGGATCGCGAGCGCGGCCGAGAAATACCAGAGGAAGGGGTCCTCGGAGATGGTCCGGGCCGCTTCCGTCACCTTGGAGCGCGCGGTCTTGAGGTCGTTCTGCGCCTCCGCGGCGCGGGCGCGATCGAGCAGGGCTTCGCCGCGCTGCTCCGCCTGAAGGCCGGTGCCGGTCAGCGCCTTGTCGAGCGCGAGCGCCGCCTTCCCGGCCTGGTTGGCGGCGATCCACATATTGCCCGCGGCGGCGAGGAGGCGCGCCTTCTCAGCCTCGTCGGACGTCTGCGCATTGGCCGCCTGCTCGAACGCGGCGGCCGCCGTCTCCGGATCGCCCGCCTTGCTCGCCTGGAGCGCCCGGCAAGTGAAGGCCTGCGGACTCACCAGGTCGGGACAGGTCGGGGCCGCGGCCTGCGCTGCGGCAAGTGCGGTGGCGAATGCGATGATCATCGAGAAGACTCCACCAGGGCGCCGGCGGTGCGCAGGATCAGGTCGATCTCGTTCGGCTCCGACAGTCGGTGACCGCCGCCCTTGACCACCGCGACCTGCACATCGGCTGAACGCAGCCGGTCCTTGAGGCGGAAGGCCACGTCGAGCGGGACGTCCTCGTCGCGATCCCCATGAATCAACCGGACCGGACAATCGACGGCGATCTCCGCATCGAGCAGGCGCATCGCCTGACCCGACGACCAGAAGCCGCTTGTCGTGACCTGGATGCTCCCGTCCGGAAACTCGCGCCGAAGCGTTTCGCCTGCGGCCAGCCGTTGCTTGAGGTGATCGGGGAAGCCCCATTCGGTGAAGTCCGGCGCGGCGGCGATTCCGACCATCGCTATGACCCGCTCGGGCCTGCGAAGCGCGAGATGGAGTGCGATCCATCCGCCCATCGACGAACCGACGAGGAGGACCGGACCCTCGATCAGCCGATCGAGAACCAGCAGCGCTTCGTGGGCCCAGCGCTCGAGGGTCCCGTCTTCGAATCGCCCTTCCGATGCGCCCGTGCCCGAATAATCGAAGCGCAGCATGGCGAGGCCGCGCTCCGCCGCGAACGCGTCGAGCGCGAGCGCCTTCGTTCCCTCCATGTCCGACGCATAGCCCGGCAGAAAGAAGAGGGTCGGGCCGCGTCCTTCGCGTTTGCGGATGGCGAGGCGTTCACCTGGCGAATCGATTATGGCGAGGTCCAGCTGCACGTAGCGCCTCTTGCCCCGGTGCTTCGCGACATCAACCCGTCTGCGGCGATACTTGACGCCGGCATGGCCGAGGCAGACGGTTACGGCGGTGTCGCGGCGGGGGCTGCAGATGTTCCGAGGACGGCTTGCCATTGCAGCCTTCAGCGCGGCCTGCGCCACGTCAGCGATGGCCGTGGTTCCGCCCGCCGGTGTCGATCGGGCGCGGATACAGTCCCAGGTCGCTCAGCCGCCGCCAGATCCGGCCGTCGACCCGAGGGCCATCGTCGCCCAGCCGCCGCCTCAACCTCCGCCGCCCGAAGGTGAACCCGGCACCCCGGCACCCGAGCCCGCCAACTCGGTCATCGTCGGTGAGCCTGGACCGCAAACCGGCAGGCCGCCTGTCGCCGCGACAACTCCAGCTAACACGGTGCTCCCCAACCGGGATGACCCCGCCCCGACGCCGGATGTTGATCAAGAAGGGTCGGACGTTCCTGCGAACGACGAGGAGGTCATCGCCGAGAATGCCGCGAAGGCGGTGGGCAATGGCGACACCAACTTCGCGGTCAACGATACGACGGACACCGGCGATCCGATCCCCTGGTGGCCCATCCTCGTGGTCCTGGGCGTCGTATTGATCGGAGGCGGCATCCGGGCCCTGAGGCGTCCGGCCCCGGTTGTCGAGCCGGTGTACGACGAGCCGGCAACTGATCCACGGGCGGAAGTTGCGGACGAACCAGTCCCGCCGCAGCCGATGGTTCCGTTTTCGGTCCGGCCGTCGCTCGACCGGGCCTATGGCGCCGGCCCGCCTCCCGATCTCGACTGGGCGGGCCCGCGGACCCGGATCCGAACGAGCCTCGAACCTGGAGCGACATCATGGGCGGAGTGAAACTTGGCGACCTCCTTCCCGACGACCTCGAGAGCGCCGGGGGTCGCGCGGTCGAAGAATTGAAGAGCCGCGAAAATATCGGCTGCCTTAGCGTCGCCTGGGATCTCGTCGACGGGCAGCTTCAGGGCGCCCTCCGCTCGGCATTGGATTGCGACCTGCTGGAAGTGCTCGCGGAATGCTGGGCGACCTCGCGGCTGCTCGCCGAATATGCCGACCCGGCCAAGCATCCGCCCGGCTCCAGCTCGGTCGTCCTGATCGGCGGGCGCGACGTGACGCGCAAGGTTCATCCGGTGATCAAGGTCGAGGTCGGCTCGTGCCCGTGCGTCGATTTGCGCTTCACCTTCGCGGTCACGGCCCATTTCAGCGGGGTCAAGCTGATCATCTCCGGCGGACGGATCCGCGGCGGATCGCTGGGCGACACGTCCGTCAGCGCCGAGCTCAGCTACGAAGACGTGCCGCTGCATTCGCCGGCGGAATCGAAGAAGCTGTCGCTGGGCGGGGACTTCACTTTGCCGGGAGAGGGCGTCCGAATTCCTCGGTTCACCACCTGAACGGGAACAGGCCCGCATCGACGCTGTTCACTGGGCGGCAGGAGAAGCATCCATGAAATATCGCAAGCTCGGCGACAGCGACCTCGAAGTCTCCGAAATTTCGCTCGGATCCTGGCTGACCTTTGGAGTCGGGGTCGAGGCCGACAAGGCGCGCGCCTGTCTCGACACGGCGTTCGACGAGGGCATCAATTTCATCGACACGGCCAATATCTACGGCCGAGGCGCAGCCGAGACGTTTCTCGGGGACGCGCTCAAGTCGCGACCGCGCGACAGCTACGTTCTCGCGACCAAGCTGTATTTCCCTATGACCGACAGTGATTACGGCCTGTCGCGCGAGCAGGTGGAGAAACAACTCGATGCGTCGCTTCAGCGACTGAAGACCGACTACGTCGATCTCTACCAATGCCATCGCTACGACAGCGGGACTCCGCTGGAAGAAACGATGGAGGCGCTCACCCGCGCCGTCGAAAGTGGAAAGACGCGGTACATCGGTTTCTCGGAATGGCCGGCGGACACGATCCGGGAAGCGATCGACCTCTCCGCGTCGCGCGGCTTCGCGAAGTTCGTCTCCAGCCAGCCGCAATATTCGCTCGTCTGGCGCGAGCCGGAGGAAGAAGTGATCCCGCTTTGTGCCGCAAACGGCATTTCCCAGATCGTCTGGTCGCCGCTCGGACAAGGCGTGCTCACCGGCAAGTACGATCCGGACCGGCCACCGCCACCTGGAACGCGCGCGACCAGCGAGGAAATGGGCGGCTTCATCGACCGATTGATGCAGCCGTCGCTGCTTCGCGCCGTCCAGCGGCTGAAGCCGATCGCCGAGGAGGCGGGCCTCACGCTTCCGCAATTCGCCTTGGCCTGGGTTCTTCGCGAGCCGAACGTCGCCTCGGCGATCACCGGCGCCTCGCGGCCGGAGCAGGTTCGCGAGAATGCCCATGCATCGGGCGTCATTGTCGATACGCAGCTGTTCCTGCGTGCCGAAGCAATCATCGACGAGGCGTTGGCGGAGGTGGAGCCGGTCTAGGCCGGCTCGCTCGTTACTGAACGGTAAGCCCGGCTTCGCGCTCGACGCCCGACAGGAAGTTCCACAGCGCTCCGGCAAGCTCTTCGCCCGCGGCCACGGCTTCCTCGCGCTCGTCGTCCGGAAGGCGGTCGAGAAGCTCGCGGCAGATGCGGCTGTGCTCCACGTCCGCGCCTTCATGCACGCGGAAGAAGCGGAGCGTCTCCTCGTCCTTCACGTCGTAGCGTTCGATCAGGCCCTCGATCTTGGCACTGGCGACCGCCGGGAACTGGCTCTCATATGCGTAGAGCGCACCGAGGCCCGAGGCGTAGGAGCGGAGCGACAGCTTGCGAAAGGTTTCGATCAGGCCAATCGTCTCGGCATTGAGCTGCTGCGAACGAACCGCGGCCTCATCCTCGCCGAGTCCGCAGGCGAACATCAGCCAGAGCGTCGCATGGTCCTGCTTTCCGGCTTCGAGGCCCTCTTCCTCGGCCAGGTTCTCGGCGAGCATGCGGCGGCCGTCGCGGTCCGGGCAGGCGCTGTGCACGGCGCTGACCGCACGCGGGAACGCCTCGACGTGATGGAAATATTGCCGGGCATAGGCGCGCAAAGTGTCGAGCGGCAGGCGGCCTTCGGTCCACGCCTGGTAGAAGGGATGGCTGAGCATGGCCCGCTCGGCGAGCTTCGAATCGATCTGCGACGAAACTTGAATGGTCATGCGGCCCTCCTGAATGTTTGAGCCTCGCCGATAGCTTTTGGGCCGAACATCGGCAAGCTGACGGACAGGTCAAACCAAGGCGAGCGCCGACAATCGCCCGTAGAGCTGCGGCGGAAGCTCGCCGACGCCCGAGTCGTCCGCGGTCGCCGCGGCGTCGCTTTCGAAATAGCGCCAGCCCTGGTGCGCGCGCTTCGGAAACGGAGTGACCGGGACCAGCTCGCCGGAGCAGACGATGTTGATGCGCCCGTCCTCGCGGTCTTCGAACGCCAGGATCTCGTTGCAGCCGACGATCCGGTGCTTGACGATCCAATAGAGATTTCCGCCGACAAGCTCCGTGGCGCGCTTCGGCCGCATGCGGGTCGCAACGCGAAGCTCCGACCCCTCTGCCCGCGCAGCGACGCGGACGCGAAGCGCGGCGAGGTCGCGGCAGCCGAAGGCGACCTTGGTCAGATGAAGCTTTGGCATGACGCCGATCTACCCCGGGAAAGTTTGCGAGATCAACGAGTTCGGCCGGGCGCGACCGGAGAAAAATCCGACTCGTCGCGGCCTCCGGTCAGTGCATCAGCGCACGCGGAACCTTGCCAAGAGGCGGCGCATTTGCGAACGCAACCGCCGTTTCCCGCACGGAGCTTGATTTGCCGCCCTCGACAGCCAGGACCCTCAAGGGCCCCCGCCGCCTCGTCCGCCGCTCCGCGCGGCGTGGACAAAGTCCCCGCTGGCAGTTCTTGCGGGGCTTCCTGAAGAACCCGGTGATGGTCGGCTCGATCATCCCCTCGAGCCGCGTGCTGATCGAGAAGATGCTCGGCCGCGTCGATTGGGAGAACACCAAGCTGTTCGTCGAATATGGGCCCGGCGTCGGAACGTTCACCCGCCCGATCCTCGACAATTTGGCGAGCGACGCCACGCTGCTGACAGTCGACACCAATGCCGACTTCACCACCTATCTACGGGAATCGATCGACGATCCGCGGCTCGTTCCGGTGACCGGCTCCGCCGCCGACATCGAGAAGATCCTTGCCGATCGCGGTTTGCCCGACGCCGATTTCGTGCTTTCGGGCCTGCCCTTCTCGACCCTTCCGCCCGGAGTCGGCGAGGCGATCGCGGAAGCGACCTCGCGCGTGATCCGCCCGGGCGGCGCCTTCCTGGTCTACCAGTTCAGCCCGAAGGTGCTCGATTTCATTCAGCCGCACTTCGACAAGATCGACCGCGGCTTCGAATGGATCAACGTCCCGCCCGCGACCCTGTTCTGGGCGTGGAAGGGGGACAAAGCGAGCGACTAACGCTCGTTGAAGTTCAGCCGTCGCGTGACGGTGTAATCCATCGACGTCACCAGCCAGTACGAGATCGTCCACTTGATCCGGCGCCAGAGGTTGGCGCGCGAGCGATGCAGCTCGGGAGTGATCCGCTCGCTGTTTTTCACTTCCCCGTCGAAGTAGCGGCGCATCGCCGCCGCGAAGCCAGCATCCTCGATCCGCAGCACCACCTCCATGTTGATGTAGAGGCTCCGAAAATCGATGTTGGCCGAGCCGATGTGCACGACGTCGTCGACGATCCCCAGTTTCGTATGCAGCTTGGCTGCCTGATATTCGTACATCTCGACGCCGCGCCTCAACAGGCGTGAGTAGGTGTGCCGCGCGGCCGCGATCGTTGCATTATTGTCCGACTTCCCCGCGGTGATCACACGCGCCCGCCCGCGGCGGGCGACGTGGCCGAGCCTGCGCAGGAACGACCAGGGCGGGGAGAAATAAGCGGCGATGATCTCGATCTGCCGCGCCCCCATCATCTCCCGGGCGAGGTTGGCCTGCATGCGGTTCTTGCGGCTGAGCGGCCCGCTGAACTTCCATTGCAGAGCGCCGGACGACTGGCTGTGACGCTGTACGATCCGCCGCAAGGTCCGCAGCTTCGCGCCCTTGGTCGTCGTCCAAAGGAAAACCGAGTCGAAATAGCGGGCAGCTGGAATGACCGCCGGCCCTTCGATGAGCAGCATCAGGTCGCGCCAGCATTTGGGGTTGTCGTCGTTGAGGTAGGGGTCCTCGATATTGGCACCGCCGATGATCGCCCGCCGTTCGTCCGCGATGATGATCTTCTGGTGGTTGCGGATCAGGTAGCGCCGCCCGTAGCTCGGCTCGAACAGGCAGAAGTCGCCACCCTCGTCGCGTATCCCCTGGAAGAATTTTTCGCCGGTGCTCGACGACCCGTACCCGTCGAGGAGCAGGCGAACGGCGACCCCCCGCCGGGCCGCCGCGACCAAAGCGTCGCGCACCCTTTGGCCGGCTTCGTCGGCGGCAAAGATGTAAAAGATGAGGTGCAGGCTCTGCTTCGCGCCGTTGATGAGGTCGAGGATGGCGGCCATGCGGTCGGCGCCGACGGGAAGCGCCTGCAGGTTCGTGCCCTCGATCGTGGCGCGAATCTCTTCAGAGCCGGAGGTCGCGGAGGTCGGCAGGTCCGCCATGGGATCGGTCTGCCGCCGGGCCTCACCATTCGCAAGCTCTCCGGCGTGACCGAAGGACTCGGAATCCTTGACTTTTGAGCCTCCAGTCACCTAATCGCGCACCTCTTCCAACCAGTTTAACTCATTTCGGAGCGGACATGGCTCGCGTCACGGTCGAAGATTGCGTCGACAAGGTCTCCAATCGGTTCGACCTCATCCTTCTCGCTGCCCAGCGCGCGCGGCAGATCTCGTCGGGCGCCGACCTGACGATCGATCGCGACCGCGACAAGAACCCGGTCGTCGCACTGCGCGAGATCGCCGAGCAGACGGTCAAGCCGACCGAGCTCGAGGAATCGATCGTCACCAGCCTGCAGCGCGTCCGCATCGACGAAGAGGACGAGACGGAAGAGCTGTCCTCGCTCAGCGATGCCGCCGAAGCCCTGCGCCTGACCGCGGCCGCTCCGCCGCGCCCGACCCCCAGCGGCGGCGACTACGAATAAGCCTGTCCTGTCAGGTTGAAGGAGGGAGGGCCGGTTCGCCGGCCCTTTTTCTTTAGGCTGCCTGGCCCTTGCGGGCGGCCTCCGCGTCAGCCCGCGAAACCCACATCATGTCGTTGTGCTTCTTCAAGACGCGCCCGTCATCCGACTCGATGCAAATCCTGCGGACCTGGAGGCCCGTGCTGCGGTCCACCAGCACAATGTCGGCCGGGCCGGTCTCCCAATCCTCGCCCCACTGCCTCAGCGCAAGTACGACCGGCATCAAGGCTTCCCCCTTGGCCGTTAGCGAGTAGATCACTTTGCGTCGATCCGACGGGTCCGGAGTGCGCTGAAGAATCCCGCCCGCGACAAGCTTGGCGAGCCGGTCCGACAATATGTTGCGTGCGATGCCGAGGCCGGCCTGGAACTCCTCGAAATGATGAAGCTCGTTGATGGCTCCGCGAAGGATCAGGAACGCCCACTTCTCGCCGATCAATTCAACGGCGGCGGGTAGCGGGCACCGCAGCGCCTGTTCGCGGAACTTGTCCACCGCGGATGCGACCTTACCCTTGGCCAATCCCTCGCACTCCCCTCGACGACTCGAAAGTAAGCACAAACCATTGCGATTGAACAGTTACATCCTGTTAGCCATGTTGAGTCCTTTCGCGCTTGCACAATAAGGGTGGCGTCGCCCATCTTAAGACGGTGCTGAGGCAGTATGAGCTGATCGAGAGAGTTCGCTCCTACGATCCGGATGCGGACGAGGGGCTGATCAACCGCGCCTACGTCTTCTCCATGAAGGCGCATGGCACGCAGACTCGCGCCAGCGGCGATCCCTATTTCAGCCATCCGATTGAGGTCGCGGGAATCCTCACCGACCTGAAGCTCGACGACCAGACGATCGCGACCGCGATCCTTCACGACACGATCGAAGACACGATCGCGACTCCGGAAGAGATCGAGAGACTGTTCGGCAAGGACGTCGCGCGCCTGGTCGACGGCGTCACCAAGCTAAGCAAGATCGAGGCCCAGTCGGAGAACGAGCGGGCGGCCGAGAACCTGCGCAAATTCCTGCTCGCTTTAAGCGACGACATCCGCGTTCTGCTCGTGAAGCTGGCCGACCGGCTGCACAACATGCGCACGCTCCATCACATCTCGAACGAGGAGAAGAGGCGGCGAATCGCCCGCGAGACGATGGATATCTACGCTCCGCTCGCCGAGCGGATCGGCATGTACGAGATGATGAACGAGATGCAGACGCTGGCTTTCCAGGTGCTGGAGCCGGACGCCTACGCCTCCATCATGCGCCGGCTGAAGCAGCTGACCGAGCAGGGCGGCGACCTCGTCAACCGCATCGGTCTCGGCTTGCAGCTCTATCTCGAGGACAACGGCCTCCACACCGAGGTGATGGGACGGCAGAAGCATCCCTTCTCCATCTGGAAGAAGATGGCCGAGCGGCACATCAGCTTCGAGCAATTGTCCGACGTGATGGCCTTCCGGGTGATCGTCGAAAGCGAATCCGACGTCTATCGCGCGCTCGGCCTGATCCACCAGCGCTGGCCGATGGTTCCGGGCCGCTTCAAGGATTACGTCTCGACCCCCAAGCGCAACGGATACCGGTCGCTGCACACGTCGGTGATCCACGATTCGAAGATGCGCATCGAAATCCAGATCCGCACCCGGGACATGCACGAGCAGGCCGAGCGCGGGCTCGCGGCGCACTGGGCCTACAAGGAGGGCAAGCCCGGCGCCGACCTCAAGGTGCCGTGGATCGACGACCTCGTCGAAATCCTCGACCATGCCGCAAGCCCCGAAGAGCTCCTCGAACATACCCGGATGGCGATGTACCAGGACCGCATCTTCGCCTTCACCCCGAAAGGCGAGCTTATCCAGCTTCCCAAGGGCGCTACTCCGGTCGACTTCGCTTACGCCGTCCACACCGATCTCGGCGACCGTACGGTCGGCGCCAAGGTCAACGGGAGGGTGGTTCCGCTGCGGACGATCCTGGAAAATGGCGACCAGGTGGAAATCCTCGCATCCGAGGCGCAGCACCCGCAGCCCTCCTGGCTCCGCTTCGTGGTCACCGGCAAGGCGCGCTCCGGCGTCCGCCGCTTCGTCCGGCACAAGGAGCGCGACGAGACGGTCGAGCTTGGGCGCAAGATTTACGACGAGATCGTGGAGCGGCTTCCGGCGGTCCTCGACAAGGATGCGATCAAGCAGGCGCTCAAGCGACTGAAGATCGAGAGCGAGGATGAGCTGATGATCGCCATCGCGCGCAAGCGGATCAGCGACGAGCAGGTCATGGAAGCTCTGATGCCCGGCTCGGCCGGCGGCGACGTCGCTCCGCGGCCGCTGCCGCAGCAGACCGCCATCTCGATCAAGGGTTTGACGGCCGGCGTCGCCTATCATCTCGCGCAATGCTGTCACCCGATCCCCGGCGACCGGATCGTCGGCCTGCGTCGCGAGGACGAGGAGATCGAGGTCCACGTCATTGGCTGCGACACGTTGGCGAGCGGAGTGGATGCCGACTGGCTCGACCTCGCCTGGGGCGAGGGTTCGGACGGCGGCGCTGCGCGTCTGGCCGTCATCCTCCGCGACGTTCCCGGCGCGTTGGGCTCGATGGCGGGAATCCTCGGCACCAAGCACGCCAATATCGTGAACCTGCAGCTCGTCCATCGCGACGGCAGCTTCCAGACCTTCCATCTCGATGTGGAAGTCCACGACCTCGCGCATTTGCACGCGATCATCGCTGCCCTGCGAGGAGCCGACCAGGTCAGCAGCGTCGAGCGGATCTAGCTCTTCGACCGCCCGTTGCGCGCACCGAGAGCGGCCAGCACCGCCAGAGTGACGAGGTCCGAAGCCGTGGCGGTCATCGGCGCGATCTGCACCGGTAGCTCCAGTCCGAGGATGTACGGCCCGAGCACGCTCTCGCCGCCCAATTCCTTCAGCAGCTTGGACGACAGGTTCGCCGACTGCAGCCCCGGCATGACCAGCACGTTGGCCGGGCCGGACAGGCGGCTGAAGGGCTAGAAGCGACGCTGTGCATCGTAGTTGAGCGCGACGTCCGGCCCCATCTCGCCTTCATATTCGAAGTCGCACTTGATCCCGTCGAGCAGCTTCACGGCGCCGCGAAGCTCTTCGATATGGACGCCCGGGGGGTTGCCGAAGGTCGTGTAGGAAATGAAGGCGATCCGCGGCTCCAGCCCCATCCGCCGGGCGAAGCCCGCCGAGCGCAGCGCAATGGCCGCAAGCTGCTCGGCGTCGGGCCGCTCGGTCACCGCAGTGTCGGCGATTAGCACCGTCTGGTGGCGCGCGACGACGACGTTGATCCCGAACGGAGTCGCACCGGGCTCGTCGTCGACGATCATCCGCACCTGCCGAAGCGACTGACTGAACGGGCGCGTGGTCCCGGTGATCATCGCGTCAGCCTCGCCAAGCGCGAGCATGGCGGCGGCGAAATAATTGCGATCCTGGTTGACCAGCCGCTCGACCTCGCGGCGCAGCATGCCGTGCCGCTGGTGCTTCTCGTAAATGAAGTCGACCGCTCGGCCGACCAGCGGCGAGTTCCGGCTGTTAAGGACCTCATAATCCTTCGGATTCTCGACCCCGTGCTCCTTGAGGAGATCGTAGGTTTCCTCCCGGCCAACGAGGACGGGCGTCCCATAGCCCGCTTCCTTGAACGCGATCGCGGCGCGCAGGACGTTGGGCTCCTCGCCCTCCGCGAACAGCACGCGCTTGGGCCGCGCCTTGGCGGCCTCGTAGGCGAGGCTGAGAACCGAGACGGTCGGGTTCTGCCGTGCGCGGAGCTGCGCGCGATAGGCGTCGAAATCCTCGATCGGCTTCAGCGAGACGCCGGTCTTCACGGCAGCCTCGGCAACCGCCGAAGCGACTACTTCCATCAGCCGCGGGTCGAACGGTGCGGGGATGATGTAATCGCGGCCGAAGCTCTGCGTGCGTCCGCCATAGGCAGCCGCGACCTCTTCCGGCACTGGCTCGCGGGCGAGCTCCGCAAGCGCTTCGGCGGCCGCGATCTTCATCTCCTCGTTGATGCGGGTCGCCCGTACGTCAAGCGCTCCCCGGAAGATGAAGGGAAAGCCGAGGACGTTGTTCACCTGGTTGGGGAAGTCCGAGCGGCCGGTAGCGATGATCGCATCGGGCCGGACCGCCTTCGCGTCCGGCGGCCAGATTTCTGGATCGGGGTTGGCCATGGCGAAGATGATGGGCTCCTTTGCCATTTCCTCCACCATTGCGGGCTTCAGCGCTCCGGCGGCCGAAAGGCCGAGGAAGACATCCGCCCCGACGAGCGCTTCCTCGAGCGTCCTCTTGTCGGTCTCCACCGCATGCGCCGACTTCCACTGGTCGAGATCGGTGCGGTCCTTGTGGATGACTCCCTTGCGGTCGCACATGATCACATGGTCGTGCGGCACGCCCATCGCCTTGATCAGCTCGGTGCAGGCGATCGCTGCCGCGCCTGCGCCGTTGCAGACGACGCGTATGTTCTTGAAGCTTCTGCCCGTCAGGTGGCAGGCGTTGATCAGGCCGGCGGCCGTGATGATCGCGGTTCCGTGCTGGTCGTCGTGGAAGACCGGGATGTTCATCCGCTCGCGCAGCGTCTGCTCGATGACGAAGCAGTCGGGGGCGGCGATGTCCTCCAGGTTGATTCCGCCGAAGCTCGGCTCGAGCAGCTCGACCGCGTCGATGAACCGCTGCGGGTCTTCGGTCGCGACCTCGATGTCGATCGAATCCACGTCGGCGAAGCGCTTGAACAGCACCGCCTTGCCTTCCATCACCGGTTTCGACGCCAGCGCTCCCAAATTGCCGAGCCCGAGGATGGCGGTGCCGTTGGAAATGACCGCGACGAGGTTGCCTTTCGCCGTGAAGTCGTAGGCGCAGGTCGGGTTGTCGGCGATCGCACGCACCGGGACCGCGACTCCCGGCGAGTAAGCGAGGCTGAGGTCGCGCTGCGTCGCCATCGGTTTCGACGCGATGATCTCGATCTTTCCCGGCCGTCCGCGCGCGTGGAACTCCAGTGCTTCGGCGTCCGAAAAGGTGACGTTGCTTTCCGACATGGGCGCTGCCCTTAACGTACAGGGACGGAAAGAGTCACGCGCGGCCAATTGCGGGTCGCACCATTCAAAGCGAGCCGCTACCGTTCGGCAATGGCGCGGGCGGACGCACCCACTCCGATGATGCAGCAGTACCGGCGGCTCAAGGCCGAAGCCGGCGACGCCTTGCTGTTCTACCGGATGGGCGATTTCTTCGAGCTGTTCTTCGACGACGCGAAGGTCGCCGCGGGCTGCCTCGACATCGCTCTGACCAAGCGCGGCGAGGCCGACGGTGAGCCGATCCCGATGTGCGGCGTCCCCGTCCACGCCGCCGAGTCCTATCTCGCCCGGCTGATCCGCGCCGGGCATCGCGTCGCGATTGCGGAGCAGACCGAAAGCCCGGCGGAAGCGCGCAAGGCGCGGGGATCGAAGGCTCTGGTCGAGCGCGCGATCATCCGCCTCGTCACGCCCGGGACGCTGACCGAAGAGACCTTGCTCGAATCTTCCGCGGCCAACTGGCTCGCTGCGGTTGCGCGGGCGGGCGAGGACTGGGCGATCGCGGCCGCCGACATTTCGACGGGTCGGTTCGAGCTGGTCGCGTGCGGGATCGGTGACCTCGCCGCCGAGCTAGCCCGCCTGTCGCCCGCCGAGACCATCGCCGAATCGCCGGTGCCGGGCCTCCGCACGAGCGCGGGCAAGGGTGGCTTCGACAGCCTGTCCGGCGAGCGTTCGCTCAAGGCGCGCTTCGGCCTCGCGACCCTCGATGGCATCGGTGGACCGACGCGTGCCGAACTGGCGGCAGCAGGCGGATTGATCGCCTATCTCGATGCGACCCAGAAAGGCGCCGGAGTTCTGCTCGACGCGCCGCGGCGGGTGTCGCGCTCCGACCATATGGCGATCGACGCCGCGACCCGCGACAGCCTGGAGCTTTGCCGTTCGGTCTCGGCAAGCGTCGCCGGAAGCCTGCTCGGCGAGATCGACCGCTGCCAGACGGCGGGCGGACGGCGCCTGCTCGCCTCCGACGTTTCGGCGCCGCTGGCCGAGCGCGGCCCGATCGAGCAGCGCCTGGCCTTGGTCGCCTGGCTCCATGAGGATGCGCTACGGCGGGACCGCACCCGCTTGGCGCTGAAGGCGATGCCGGACTTCGCCCGGGCACTCGGGCGGTTGACGGCCGGCCGGGGAAGCCCCCGCGATCTCGCCGTGATTCGCGACGGCCTGAAGGCAGCGGCCGCGCTCCGCGCCGAGCTTGGTGGAGAGCCGGACCGGCCGCCGCTGCTCGAGAGCCTGCTTCCGAAGCTGGGCGGTTACGAGGAGCTGGTCGCAAAGCTCGAAGCGGCGCTGGTCGAATCCCCGCCGATCGACGCGAGCAAGGGGGGCTACATTGCGGAGGGCTACGACCCATCGCTCGACGCGCTGCGCTTGGCCGCGTCGGACGGACGCCGCGCCATTGCCGCCCTCGAAAGCCGCTACCGCGACTCGACCGGCATTCCGTCGCTCAAGATCCGCCACAATGCCGTGCTCGGCTATCATATCGAAGTCGCCGCACGGCACGCCGACCGACTGATGGCTCCCGACAGCGGCTTCATCCATCGCCAGACGCTTGCCGGAGTGGTCCGCTTCAACTCGCCCGAGCTGCACGAGGAAGCGAGCCGCGTGGTCGAGGCCGGCGCGCATGCGCTCTCGACAGAGGCCGCGCACGCCCAGGAGCTGACGGCCCTTACCGTTGCCGCGGCTTCCCGGATCATATCGACCGCCGAAGCCATCGCGCGGATCGACGTCGCCGCCTCCCATGCTGCCCGCGCGGTCGAGGACGGCTGGACCAGGCCGCATGTCACCGACGAGCCCTGCCTCGAAATCGAAGCCGGCCGCCACCCGGTCGTCGAGACGGCGCTTTCCGGAGCGGGCGAACGGTTCGTCGCCAACGATTTGAAGCTCGGCTCCGACGACCGGCTTTGGCTGATCACCGGCCCCAACATGGGCGGCAAGTCGACCTTCCTGCGCCAGGCCGCGCTGGTCGCCGTGCTTGCCCAGTCGGGCAGCTTCGTTCCCGCGAGTAGCGCCACCGTCGGGATCGTCGACAAGATGTTCAGCCGCGTCGGAGCGTCCGACAATCTCGCGCGCGGCCGCTCGAC
>DASUVP010000289.1:0-3248 GCA_036378895.1 Sphingomicrobium sp. | reverse complement strand
TCGACGACTCGACGGCAGCGGAAGCGTTGCTGAGCGCGTTCGAGGACATCGCCGCTTCGGAACGGCGCAAGCATGCACCCGTCTTCAACTATTGGCTGTCGATCCGCGGCGACCGCCATTTTCCGCCGATCCGCGATCTCGACCCGCTCGAGATTTCAGACGCCGGTCCGTTCAGCCTCCTGCTTGAGCTGATCGGCGGCGGCGAAGATGCCGACATCCGCCACCTCGGTCAGGCCATCAAGGCCGGGGTAAATGCTGAACGGATTAGCGAGGCGCCCAAGCCCTCGCTCCTGTCCTGCATCATGGAGCAGCTGACGGCCGTTTCAAGCAAGCGGCAAGCCCTTGCTTTCGTGGATGAATTCTTCGCTGACGGAGCGACCACCCGGTGCTGGGTGACCCTCCTGCCGTTCAGCTCGACCGGCACCTATGTCGACTACGTTTACGGTTTCGTGACCTTGGC
This sequence comes from Sphingomicrobium sp., assembly GCA_036378895.1. Classification (GTDB taxonomy): domain Bacteria; phylum Pseudomonadota; class Alphaproteobacteria; order Sphingomonadales; family Sphingomonadaceae; genus Sphingomicrobium. Next base: position 2,788 of record DASUVP010000289.1, on the reverse strand, counting down.
CGAAACGTCGAAGTCCGCCACTCCGGATGAACCGGTGGAAATAGCGACCGAGCAGCCCGAAGCCGAGGCGGAGGAGCCGATCGAGAGCGCTGACGAGGTCTTGGAAGCGGTCGAGGAGCCTGCCGCGGAGGTCGAGGAATCGGTTCAGGAAGAGCCCGAAGCCGAAGAGGCGATCCAGTCAGAACCTGAAGCTGTCGCGGCAGAGTCAACCGAGGCGCTTGCCGAGCCCGAGGCGGAACACTCCGAGGAGTCCGAATCGCCTCCCGCCGGGGAAAAGCGTCCTGGCTTCTCCAAGCTTCTCGATACGATCGCCAGCGTCGGAGGCTTCTACGGCAATGTGGTGCAGATGGACCCAAAACTTCCATCCTCACCGTCCGACGAGGCCGAAGCCACCGAACCAGACGCGATCGAGCCAGAACCGGCCGAGATCAGCGAACAGGTCGAGATCAGCGAACAGGTCGAGGACGTCGAGGCAGTCGCGGAAGTCGATCCCGCTGAAGCGGCCGAACCGGTCGCGGAAGCCAAACCTGCCAAGCCAATTCAAAAATCCAGTAGTGCATCGGAGGGGACCATGCAGAGCAAACTGGCTGATGTCCGTGCAAAGGCCGACGAGGCCCGCATGGCGAAGCTTCGTAGCAATCTCGCTCTCTACGAGGGCCTGAGCGCGGCCTATGATTTCGCGCTAGACGCCGAGGACAATGCCGACGAGTATCTCAAGTTGGTCGAGGCCCAGGGGCTGAAGATCCAGCTCCGCGCGCCGATGGCGCCAGTCGTGAAGCTCGCCTTCGACGGCATGTGCGACGATTCGACGATCGCCCAGCTCGAGAAGGTGCTCGCCTGGGCGCTGAAGAACGATCTTCCGCGCGGGACGCTCGCGGAGCGCATCGAGGCCGAAGGCGGCCTCGGCTCCATCCTGAGCGCAAAAGCGGCTTGATAGCTTGAGAGAGTGGGCGGCGCTTCGGCGCCACCTGCCTTAGATCAGCGGTTTACTTGGCTGCGTCGGACGGCTTGCCGTCGCCGAGGCGAAGGCCTTCGACAACCGCTTCGACCGCGCATTTCTGCGAGAGCTCGACCAAAGTCTCCTTGTCGGCGCCGTCCTGTTTGGCGGCGAGCCGGTGAGTCCGGTTGGCGATGTCGCGCAGCTCGCTGATCGTATTCTCGGAAAGCTGGTTCTGATCCTGCAATAGCCGGTCGAAGACCGCGTCCGCCAAAGGCGTTGCGAATTCCAGACCCGCGAATTCCTGATGGCGCCAGACGACCCGGCAATATTGGGTCTCAAGACCCGCGATGCTCAGCCAGATCCACGTCTCGGCGGAGATGGCGGAGGTGGCTTCCACCCGGCAGCCGTGCGTCGACATGTCGATCACCCGGACGCCGACCCGACCGCGACCCGCTTCGCGCATGGTCGCGCTGAGGCGAAGCGCCGCGCGGTTTGAGCGGCGCCGGTCAGGCTGGTCGACGGGTTGAATCGCGGTTTCACTCATAAGAGAGCATGCCTTCCGCGCCGATTCATGCGCGCCGAGAGTGAACAAATCGTTTTTTCGGCGTTCCGGCCGCCGCTTTTCGCGAGCAACTATCCGAACTGGAGGGTTCGCGGACAATCCCAGTGTAAAGTAGCGCTTTACGAAAGCTGCTGATAAATGCGAAGCGACTCAGGTGTCGAACGCTGGTGCTCGCGCGAGTGACCAGGGAGGATTGAATGACGGAGGCGGCCACATCTGCCGCTGCCTGCTAATCAGGATAATGATCCCTGTCTGCTGTCAGGCAGGATACTCCTTGGGATGTGGCGCCCCAAGCCTCCAAGGGGTTGGGGGAGCGGTTCGGCGATGAGCACCCACTCGGAACCCGGATCGCTCCCCCTTTTGCCGCGGGATGGCGATGATTTCGTTCGGATGAGTGGCGTGCGCTTCGCCAAATAAGAAGCGGCCTGGATCGGGTTTGGGATCGATCCAGGCCGCTTCGGGACCTTGTGACAAGCAAGGGTGAGAGCGCCTTCGCAGTCTTGCCGAGCCGCGCGAGCGATTCTCGAACCCGAGTAAATGCCAATTTAACAGCAATGTCCAGTTGGGAAGCATGCGAATGGCGGCCCGGGAATAGGCCGGTGCGTCCCGGGCCGCCGACGTGCCCCCACGCTCAGGGGGATTCATCGCGTGGGATGGATCAACCCGCGTCAGTTCGATGGGGTTCCGAAACGAACGGAATGTCTCATTCAGGGATAGGTTCAGGTGCCGAGCCGCCGGACGAGTGTATCGAACACGGCGGGATAGATCGGCCGCACGAACTCGACGCCGGCTTCCGCGCCTTTGAGCCAGCAAATGGCGGACTCGATCGCGTCCAGACCTTCGAACCTCACCCACACTTTTTCGTCGAGCCGGGGCCGCTCGACGAACTCTATCCGGCAGCCCTGCGGCGAGATGTCGTAGACGTTGACCATGTAGTGATGGTGCCCGCTTCGGCGCAGCTGGACTTCCGCCTGCAAAGGCGTGCGAGCGCTTCGTCTTTCTCTCGGCTCGTCGGGCTTGGGAGTTCCGCCGATGTTTCTGTCCACGGGCTCAACTTCCAGGAAGGCACGCGCGAGATACAGGCGAAGGATACAGGCACTATCAACTCTAACAATAGTTAAATCTTGGCGTGAAACGGACTGAAATCGGTCCGTTCGTCATAGACATCCACGCCTTCGCGCCGCTTCAAGAAGCCGACGGCGGCGTAGGTGGCCGGTGTCAGCAGCGCTTCCCAGGCGACCTTCAGCGCCCACTGCGTCAAAAGCACCTTGATGACGAGGTCGTTG
>DASUVP010000288.1:0-8743 GCA_036378895.1 Sphingomicrobium sp. | reverse complement strand
CGGGCCCCGTTCCGGCCCCTTTTCCGGCTGGTCCGCAGAGAGCGGCAGGCTTCGCCGCGGCCGGCTCCCTGCGCTTCGAAAATCGCCACTTTTCGCGAATTATCGCCACCGGACGCAGCCGCAAAGGCGCGAAAACGGCTCCTGGGCCGCCGCCCGGCCTGACGGCGCCCGCGCCCATTCGGTCCCGCCGGACTCGACCCGCTGCGCGAAGGATCGGCCCGCTCAGCTCCTCGACAGGCCGGTGGCCACCGCCGTCAGGAACGGAAGTCAGGATCGCCGCCAGGTCGTAGACCGAGAATGTCGCCCGCCGGGGTCGCCGCGGGCGGGGCCGGCCATCGCCGGGCGGCGCTCCATCAGCAGCAGCGCGACCGGCCAGGCGAGGCCGAGGATGGCGGCCTCGACGGCGCCGTCGAACGCGGCGGTGCCGCCCAGACAGGCCAGCAGCGGCGGCGGCGGACCTGCAAAATTTGCAAAGATCGCCGCGCCCCGTGCCGCGCGCTGCAAAAATTTTGCAGCCTGTCCGCCGGCTGCCCTGTCCCTGGCCACCGACCGTCCGTCAGCGGCCCCTCCCGACGCCGCGCCCCCCTATGAGAAACAAGATAGAAGCGAACGGCGGACGGATCAGGTCTGGAGTTGAGACCGTCGGGAAGGGGACGGCGGCCTGTCCTGCCGTCGTCGATCCCTCCCGCGGCTCAGGGGGTGTGGTGGCACGATTCAAGTTGGCGGTCGGACAGCGCCCAGTCGCGAGCTCACTCCTCCTCGCTGCGCCAGGCCTCGCGTTCCTCCGCCACCCGCCGCTCGCCCGCCTTCGCCTCCGCGACATGCCGCCTCAGCACCTCGTCGATCCGCGCCTGCCAGCCCGGCCCCGTCGCCCGGAAATGGTCGAGCACCGCCTTGGACAGCCTGAGCGACTGCTGCACCTTGGCCGTATCGCCGAGCGGCGGCCGGCCGCGGCGGGCACGGATCTCGGCAGGGGTGAAGGCGCGGGTGAGGGTCCCCGTCGCCGGGCGGATGACCTGGCCGCCGATTGCGAACTCGGCCCGGTCCCACACCTCGTCCGTCCATTCCGGCGGCTCGTCGGGAGCATCCCAGCTGGGATCCGTATTTTCCTTGCTCTCGGTCATTGGCCGTCGCCGGCCGCGCCTCCGCCCGGCTCGTAGCCGGAGCGCTCCTCCGCCACGCGCGCCTTCGTTTCCTCGGGCGCCTCCGCTGCCTGCCGCCGGGCCCTTTGCTCCTCGTCGCGCACGTGGAATTTCAGCACCTCGTCGATCCGCGCCTGCCACCCCGGCCCCATCGCGCGGAAATGCTCCACCACCTCGCGCGACAGGGGTAGCGACTGGCGGACCGGCCCGGTCCCCTCGCCCTCCTCCGGCGGCTCCGCCGGTCCGAAGATCGGCAGTCCCGCCGCCGCCCGCCGCCGTCGCCGGCGCTTCTCGAGCTCGATTCCCACCCAGCCGACCGCGCAGACGAGCAAGCCGATGATGGCCGGACCATGTTCGCCGGTCTGGATCAACACGCTCATATGCGGTCCTCCGGAACGATCAGGCCCAGTGTCATCCAGCCGAACCAGGCGAGAGCCATGGCGACAAGCAGCCATTCAAGGACCGCGATGTCCGGGCCGGCCCCTTCCCAGGTCCTAACGGCGCTGCCCGCCACCAGCCCCGCGCACAGGGTGAAGAACAGGTTCGACACCGCCTTGCAGCGCTCGTTGCTGACCAGGACGTCCGGCATCCTCTTCCCGCGCGCAGCCTAACCGAAAAGCGAATAAAGTTGCTTTGTCCTCAATGTTTTACATCAAACGCCGCAATGACGGCAAGGGACTTGGAGCGGCGATCCTGCCGTCGTCGATCTCTTCCGCGGCTCGGCTGGTGTGGCGGCAGGATTCAAGTTGGCTGGCTGGACAAGGTAGCGAGACGGAAATGGGAACCTTGCTTGGCAATGCTGCCGTCATCGCCGCTCTCGCGAAGCTGGTGCACAAGCTTCTGGTCGGCCGCGCCTACCTGACCTGGGCCCGCCGCTGCGATCCGTCCAATCCCAGCTTCCGGCCTCCTCACCTGCCGGGGGGCAGGACGACGGGTGATGACCACTTAAGTACAGGGGACATCTTCCGCAGAAGCACCACAGGTCATCAGCCAGGTGTTTGAATCCGATTTGGTTCTTATCTTATCCGTTCCGGAGCATGCTGCGAAAGAACGCTGGTTTCAAAATGTGATACGTTTTAGGCGCAAGAACAAACGAATCGCCTCTTGTCTGTTGCTTGAGACGAAACAGTTGGCAATCTGGCGGCTTGGAGAGACACTTGACATGAGAGCAATTATTGGCCTCGGCGTATCTGTGTTCGGGACTCTTGCCGTGGTCGCACTTTCGCCAGCGGAATCTGCACCGCTTTGTCCCGGCCTGACTGGATCCGCGCGTACGGCGTGCCTTGAGGCGGAAAAGCGGCGGACTGCCGAGATCGCGCGTCGCGATAGCCGCCGCGCTAAAATCCTCGACGGAATGCACAAACGTGCGTGCACTGTAGAGCGCTACGGTCGCGACACCACTATTGCAGTTGGTGCCGCCACTCACGGGCCAGTGGGGGCTGTGGGAGCAGCCGCAGCTTATGACGGAGGTCGTAAACTTGACAGCAAAGCAGCGGGCGAAAGCGGGTGCCGCTGACCGCGGGCCTAGCCAAGTAACCAATTAAGCTGTTACTTAGGGGGCGGATAGGGTGGGACTTGCTTACTCAATTGCCTCGGCAAGTCTTGGCTGGTTTCCATTTCTAGGTATGTCTTGTACACGCACTATATCCCGGTTGTGGAGCTTTCTAGTTTGTATGGCGTAAAGTCACCGCGGCTCGATGGCCGTGGCTGTGAGTATGCGCGCACCCTACCAGGCGGCGCGCATCCGAGGAGGATAACGCATGCGGTCGGTTCTGCTCGTGCTGTTGTTGCTGGCCTCCGAAGCGGACGCACGAAAGCGGGTCCAGCCGCGTGCGGCGCGTCCTGCGGTGGTCACTCCTGCGCCTGATCCCGCAACGGCCCACTCGGCCTTCATCCGTGGCGATTATGTCCAAGCCACGGCTCTCTATTCCCGGGTGCTGGCCTCACCGCGACTCCCGGCAGCGCAACGCGCGCCAATTCTGTTGAACCGCGGCTACGCCTACCTCCTTATGAATCGCGATGCTGAGGCCGCGGCGGATCTTCAGCAGGCGGCTGCGCTCGATAATACGGACGCCGATGCAGCCAATGCCCTGTCCGTTCTCCAGAATCGCGCCGCCTTGGGAAAAGCAGCAGCTGCTACGGGTGCGCAGGGTGCCTACGGTTGGGGACTGTTAGGGAGGCTGCCTGGCAGGGCGTGGATACTTTCCGGAAAAAAAGCCGTGATGCACGTGCGCTTCGAATGGGCGAAAGTCGGCATTTCGATGGCGTTCGGCGGCAAGGATACAAAGGGAAATCGTATCGAGGGCCAATATTTTATCGACCCAGGCCGGAACGCGATCCGTGCAACTTACGCCTACAGAGGTAAGGTCATAGTTTCTGAACTCGAAGTGGCACGTGATCGGTTTGTAGAGACACTTCCTGGGAAGGCGGACGAGCGAGAAGTCACGCAGGCGCAAACCGACGGAAGCCTTGTAGTTACCACGGAGAAGATGAAGTCCAAGTCATGGCAGGTTGCGTCCCGCCGCACGCTGGTACCCGCTTCCGACGACATGATCGCGAGCCTGAATTTCCCCGAGGAGGCAGAGCCGAGGGAATCATTCGGCAAAGGTATTCTTCGATCGCTGAAAGAGGGTGCCCTGGCTGGGTTCCGGGACGGCATGACCCAAGGGCTGACTGAGGCGACCGCCTATCGGGTGCGGCAAGTGACCGACACTAAGCAGTGCAAGACACTTTCAGGAGAAATCGTGAAGTGTCCTTAACTGCTTCAAATCGCCGGGGAGGCAAGCTAGCCATTCTACCTACCGAAGGATTTCATTACGCTAACTTGAATCTGTCTGTTGGGAGAGTAGAATGTTTACGAAGATAGGGGTAGTAGGCATTGTTTGTTTGACGGCGACCGTGCCGGTCGTCGTTTTGTCTTCGGCAATTGTGTCGCCAGCCGTTGCACAGTCCAGCCGCTGCGACGTAATTCAAGATCGGGATAGACGCCTCCGCTGCAAATGGGCTGATTCCGACGCTAAGATGTACGAAGACGAGGCCCGGGGTTGGCGAGAGGAAGAAGCTCGGATTCGCAGGGATCACGAGCGAGCATGCCGGCGCGTAGGCTTAGTGGCTAAGTTCGCTCGGGTCGGGGGCGTCCTTAAGGCTGCTTGCGTCGCGCCGCGCGTCATCAACGACCGGCGGAACCGCTGAGCCAGCCTCCCAGCGCCTAAGGGTCCCGCTTAAAATCAGGCTTTCCTCTTTGTACGGGCCTATCACCGTCCGCAGCGCACCCTTGATGGGATCAACCGGCAATCCTTCTTGGGATCCAGCCGAGGCACCTGAGGAATTTCTGAGCGGCGCATATTTGGACTGCGCCTGAAGTCGAACGCAGGACTTTCGGCATTGCGACGGATGCGCTCAATGGTGCCGGGCCAACCAGCCGCGCACCCGTGGCATCGTTCTTGGTTTTGTCGTACCTGTTCTGCCGACCTTTCAATCTTGTACGGAATCTGCCGCAGCGGAATGCGAGCAACTTTGCTTCCATTGCGACTATTGTCGCCGTGCCGGGCGTCCGCAGGAGTGGCGACTACACTCAGAAGCCCCAAGGACACCATCCACGCCGCTTGCCAACGCATAAGCATCTCCTCAGGGGGCCGCGCGCGCCCGCGAATGCGCTGGCGCTCCTTACGCCGCCGTTCACCTAAGCCGATGTAGACAATTCAAGGTGAATTGCACTTTAACAGCTCGGTTTACGCCCCTACCGCCCACTGAATTATGTGCGGGGAAGTAAGAAGGTCGAATGCGCGTTTCCACCGGCGCCTAACCGGCGTCCGTCCCGCCATCAGCGGTAGCGCGACCTGCCACGAATTTCGCCAGACCGACCCCGCAGCCTCGCCCCTTCATCCTCGTCGCGCACATACCTTCCAGCGCCTCGTTCAATTCGCGCGTACCAGCTCCGCCCTTTTGGTAGAAATCTTCGGCGACCTCGCGACAAGGCCAGCGACTGCCGCGCTACGGCGCTACCGCGCAATTATAGCCGCTCCTCACTGTGCGGGCCACTCTCTATCGCCTCTTTATCGTTTTCTATCCGATAGTCTGATGATATGCGCAGATAGATATCGAGTCGGAGGAGCATCCTGTGTCTCAGAAATCCTTGGTCGTGTTTACGCGCAAAAGTAAGGAAAGTCTCATCAGGAAAGGCGGCACGGCAGCTTGGGCTCTGCGGCCGGAGCTGGTGCGCGAATTCGAATATGTTGTATGCGCCCGCAACACGAGCCGCGACGAGGACGACGGCAGCCTTCCCGGCCCAGAGCCGCGCGGCTCCGCCTTCCTGGTTGGTCGCATCTCAACCATTGAGTTCCTGTATAATCGCAATAACCGCGACCGCTACATCGTCAACTTCGACGCCGTGGCCGAAGTCGACGTACCCGATTTTTGGGACGGTTCACGCAACCCGGTGCGCTACATGCTCACCGAAGAAGTGCGGCGCAGAGGCATTGATTTCGGGTCTCTCGCATTCGAATCTCTGGAAAATGCCCGCCGCAAGCTCGATCCTCCCGAACCCCGCTCCGACGGGACGGGCGCGCCTGCCCGGCTGACGCTGGCGCAGGCGAAACGAGGCTTGGCGGCGACCTTCGATGTGTCGCCGGACGCCATTGAGATCGTGATCCGCGCCTGAGCGCGGACGTGAAGGAGGCGAAGGTGGATACGGCGAACCTCTTCGGCATCGCAGCGATCATCGCGGCCCTCGGCTCGCTCGCTTTCGCTATTTTGCTCGGTTAGGCGCTCGTCACATGGGCGAAGCGCTGCCATCCGAAAAACCCCGCGTTTCGCCCGCCTCGCGTCCTCGACCCACGTAGCGGCGACGACAAGCGACCGTAATCCCCCGTTCACCCGCCGCGACCAAGCTGTCGCCCGCATTGCCAAAGCCCCGCCAAACCCTGTTTTGGCGGCGAAGCGGCTATGCCGCAGCGGCGCCGCCGCGCCCTAGGAGAAGCCAGGTGAGCGACCAGAACCCCCGCAAGCCCGACAAGGACCCCCCCCACCCGTGGATGAAGTCGCTCCCCCTCTAAGCCGCTCCCTTCAGCTCTCGCCTTCCTCCCCCTTCCCCCGAAAAGCCCCCCGCTCCTCCGCGACCCGCGCCTTCGCGCCCTCGGCCTCCTCCACCCGCCGCCGCGCCCTTTCCTCCTCCTCGCGCACGTGCCGCTTCAGCACTTCGTCGATCCGCGCCGGCCAGCCCGGCCCCGTCGCCCGGAAATGGTCGAGCACCTCGCGCGACAAAGGCAGGGACTGCCGGACCGGGCCCGTTCCCTCCGCGCCCTCGGTCCGCACCGCCGGCCCGAAGATCGGCAGCCCCGCCGCCGCCCGCCGCCGCCGGCGGCGCTGCTCGAACAGGATCATCGTCCAGAATATGGCCAGGACAATCAGGATGACGAGGGTCGGGCCGTGCTCGCCGACGGGGATGGAGAAGCTCATGGCGTCCGCCGGTTGCTCATGCGCCGTCGCCGCCGCCATCCTCTCCCGACCCGTAGGGCGAGCGTTCCTCAGCCACGGCGGATTTCGCGGCCCCGGCCTCCGCTCCCTGCCGCTTTACGTCCATCGCCATCTTCACATGCCGCTTGAGAACCTCGTCGATCCGCGCCTGCCAGCCCGGCCCGGTCCCGCGAAAATAGTCCAGCACCTCGGGCGAAAGCCGCAGCGACTGCTGCACCTTGGGGCCGCTCCCCTGCGGCGGACGCCCGCGCTTGGTCAGCGTCCCCTGCGCCTCGCGAAGGACGAGCTTGCCGATCCGGATCCGTCCCCGCTTGAAAAAGTCCGGGCCCAGCTCCGGCACCTCTCCTTCCAGCGCGGCCTGCCGAGCCTCGTCGGAGTCAGCCGAAATATTCCTGAATGTAGTCCCTCTGCTCATGCACCGTTGCCTTCCTCAGCGAGATGATTCTCGCTTCGCCTTCGCCTCGCTCCGTCCAGACACAAACGACTATGGTATATCCCAGCAATCCCGTTGAAGCCCAGCGCTCCTCGCCGTGCCCGCCGAGATCGTCGAGCAGGTCGATGCATGGACCCTCGAGCACCTCGCCCGCATCGGCCAGGTCGAGCCCGTGCTTCGCCAGATTGCGCGCCCGCTTCGCCGGGTCGAAGCTGATCCTCACGCTGCCATGCTACGCCAATCGCACGCCTAGCACAATTATGTAGCAGCATAAATCGGAAAATCGGTTTCGCCGTAAGCCGACGTTCACCCGCCGCGCGTAAGTTGCGCCTGCCGCCGCGAAACCCTATTTTAGCGGGGAGCAAGGAACCAACGGTACCTCCTGGGCGCCCCCTGCCTGCCGCGGGCCCCCATGAAAGTACCACTTTCATGGGAAGTTTATGAGCGACCAGAACCCCCGCAAGCCCGACAAGGACCCCCCCAACCCATGGATGAAGTCGCTGTTCATCTGGGCCGGGATCCTGCTCGCTCTGATCCTGTTCGTGCAGGTCGTCGACGGCGGCGGGTCGCGCAGCGCGGCCGCCGGGGCGATGCCTTATTCGGAGTTTCTGAATCGGGTCGACGAGGGCAGCGTCAAGGAGGTGTCGATCGGCAAGGAGGTGATCTCCGGCAAGCTGACCAACGGCGACGCGTTCAAGACCAACTTCATCCCCGATCCGGCCCTGACCGGGCGGCTTCGCGAGAAGGGCGTCGCCTTCCAGGGCGAGCCCGAGCCTCAGACCAGCGTCTGGCTGATCCTGCTCTACCAGTCGCTGCCCTTCCTGCTGATCCTCGGCATCGCCTTCTTCATCATGCGGCAGATGCAGAAGAATGCGGGCTCCGGAGCGATGGGGTTCGGGCGGTCCAAGGCGAAATTGCTGACCGAGAAATCGGGGCGGGTGACGTTCGACGACGTCGCCGGCATCGACGAGGCGCGCGAGGACTTGCAGGAGATCGTCGATTTCCTCAAGGACCCGACCAAGTTCGCGCGGCTGGGCGGCAAGATCCCGAAGGGGGCGCTGCTGGTCGGGCCGCCGGGCACCGGCAAGACCCTGCTCGCCCGGGCGATCGCCGGCGAGGCCAACGTCCCGTTCTTCACCATCTCGGGCTCCGACTTCGTCGAGATGTTCGTCGGCGTCGGCGCAAGCCGTGTGCGCGACATGTTCGAGCAGGCCAAGAAGAACGCCCCCTGCATCGTCTTCATCGACGAGATCGACGCGGTCGGCCGGCATCGCGGCGCCGGGCTCGGCAACGGCAATGACGAGCGCGAGCAGACCCTCAATCAGCTGCTCGTCGAGATGGACGGCTTCGAGGCCAATGAGGGCATCATCATCATCGCCGCGACCAACCGGCCCGACGTGCTCGACCCGGCCTTGCTCCGCCCCGGCCGCTTCGACCGGCAGGTGGTGGTGCCGCGGCCCGACATCGACGGGCGCGAGAAGATCCTCGCGGTGCACATGAAGAAGGTGCCGCTCGCCCCCGACGTCGACCCGCGGGTGATCGCCCGCGGCACGCCCGGCTTCTCGGGCGCCGACCTCGCCAACCTCGTCAACGAAGCCGCCTTGCTCGCCGCGCGCAAAGGCAAACGCCTCGTCGCGATGCGCGAATTCGAAGAAGCCAAGGACAAGGTCATGATGGGCGCCGAGCGCAAGTC
>DASUVP010000287.1:0-10090 GCA_036378895.1 Sphingomicrobium sp. | reverse complement strand
CCCGCACCACGCGGTGACGATGTTCGTCACCGACCCGTTCCGCGGCTTCTTGGCGATGGGCGCGGCGGTGCTCGCGGTGACCGGGGCCGAGGCGCTCTATGCCGACATGGGCCATTTCGGGCGCAAGCCGATCCGTGCCTCCTGGCTCTATTTCGTCATGCCCGCCCTGCTGCTGAACTACATGGGGCAGGGCGCGATGCTGATGAATCAGGACGCTGCGCAGGCTCTCGAAACGGTGAAGAACCCGTTCTTCTACCTCGCTCCGGAGATGCTTCGCCTCCCGCTCGTCCTGCTCGCGACCCTGGCGACGATCATTGCCAGCCAGGCGGTTATCTCCGGTGCTTTCTCCGTTACGCAGCAGGCGATCCAGCTCGGCTTCGTGCCGCGCCTGAGGATCACCCACACCAGCGAAAGCGCTGCCGGCCAGATCTACATTCCGGTCGTGAACTGGGCGCTGATGGTGATGGTCATCCTGCTCGTGATCATGTTCGGAAGCTCGTCCAACCTGGCCGCAGCATATGGGATCGCGGTGACCGGCGCGATGCTGATCGACGCGGTGTTGATCTCAGTCGTGCTGCTCCAGCTTTGGAACTGGAACCGCTACCTCGCGATCGGGTTGCTTGCGCTCTTCTTCACTGTGGACGGGCTTTATCTGGGCGCGAACCTGCTGAAGATACCCGACGGCGGCTGGTTCCCGCTGCTCATCGGCGCGATCGCCTTCACCCTGCTGACAACCTGGGCGAAAGGGCGGCAGCTGCTCATCGCGCGGATGGACGAAGCCAGCCTGCCGATGGAGATCTTCATCAAGTCCGCCGCGTCGAGCGCGACGCGCGTTCCGGGCACTGCCGTATTCATGACCAGCTCGGCGGCGGGCGTCCCGCACGCGCTGCTGCACAACCTCAAGCACAACAAGGTCCTTCACGAGCGCGTGATTCTGTTGACCGTCAAGATTCAGGACGTGCCCTATGTCGGCGAGGCGAAGCGCGTGGAAAGCCGTGACTATACGGCAGGCTTCTACCGCGTGATCATCCATTACGGCTTCATGGAAGAGGTCAACGTTCCGGCCGTCCTGTCGCAGCTGGAAGGCTGCGGACCGACCTGCAAGATGATGGACACCAGCTTTTTCCTTGCCCGGCAGACCCTCATCGCGTCCGCCCGGCCAGGAATGGCGATCTGGCGTGAGAAGCTCTTCTCCTGGATGCTGCGTAATGCGGAAAGCGCGATGGAGTTCTTCAAGCTTCCGACCAACCGCGTCGTCGAGCTCGGCAGCCAGGTCGAAATCTGAACCCGACGGCTGGCTTGCGGGTTGCGGCAGCCATGGAAGACATGATCGGTTGGGTCGCCACCATCGCGACGATCACCGCCGCCTTGATGACCGCTTCGAACCTCGGCTCACGGATCACAGGCTACGGCTTTGCCGTGTTCACCGTGAGTTCGTTGGCGTGGCTCGCGCTGGGGCTCATGACCGACCAGCGCGCCCTCGTCTGGACCAACATTGTTCTCACTGGCCTTAACCTGTTCGGTATCTGGCGCTGGCTGGGACGGCAGGCACGGATCGAGGAGGGGGCGTCCATTGCGGCCGAAGCAAGCGGGAGAACGCCTGGAGAATCCCTGTTTCCCGTCTCCCTGCTGCTGAAAGCGCCGATAGAAAACGCGAAGGGCGATCCCCTTGGGACATGCGTTGACGCGATGGCGGGCTGCTGCAGCGGCAGGGTCCATTATGTGGTCGCGTCGCACGGCGGCGTTGCGGGCGTGGGTGAGACTCTTCATCGCTTGCCTTGGGAAGATGCGACGGCTGAATCCGGCAAGCTCGTGGCGAATGTGGCTGAGCTCGAGGCGCTCCCAGAGATCGATAAGGATCAATGGCCGGCGCGCTGATCGTGACCGGGGAGTTGGCGCCGCCAGACTTCGCCTGCCTCAACGAGCTCCGCCGCCGCCATTATCCGGCGGAGCGAAACCAATTGCCCGCGCATCTCACCATGTTCCACGCAATCCCGCCATCGGCCGAGTCCGAGCTCCGGCAACTCCTGCGCGTAATGGCCGAGGGATCGCCGCCACGGGCCTGGATCGCAGGCGTCATGAATCTCGGCGGAGGAGTGGCGTTGCGGATCGCCTCCGATGAGCTTGACCGGATCCGCGAGGAGCTAGCGCAGCGCCTTCGCGGGCTTTTGACTGCTCAAGATTCGGCGGGCTGGTCGGCGCACGTCACCATCCAGAACAAGGTGCCGCCACGCGAGGCGAGGACGCTCATCCAGGCGCTCGGCAGTCAGTTTGAAGGAAGACCGGTTGGGATCTCAGGCCTGGGACTGCACCGCTATCTCGGCGGCCCGTGGGAGAATCTGCGGACTTTCCCGTTTCGCAATTAGCTGAGGTCGCCGATCCCGTCGCAGCTCAGCTCAAATGCCGCGAGCCCGGCTTCGAGCACGGACGCGAGCATCGGCATGTCCATCAGCTCGTCGATGGCGGCCTCGCTGCCGTCGCGCGTCAGTTCGTTGGCTTCCTCGATCGCCTCGTCCCAGTCGCTCGCATCGTAAGTGCCCTGGCCGACCCAGCAGAAGGCGACGACTTCAGCGAGCTGGTCTTCGCCGAGGTCCTCGAAAACCGCTTTCAGCTCGTCCTCGACGCTGTCGTTGATCGTGTCGTCGAGAACGGAGAGGGTGCCTTCCTCCTCATCGTCCACATTGTCGGCAGCTTCGTTGCCGTCATAGTCGGTCGGCGTTTGGGCCTCATACTCCCGCGCCCGAAGGATGATCCGGCAAAGGGTCTCGAGCGGGGTCAACGGGTCCATCAAAATGCCTTTCGATTATGCCGCTTGAACGAGAGCAGCCGTAAGCGGTTCCTCGCGTTGACCGACACAATGCGCAGACCTATATGGCCGCGACGTCACCCGCCTCGCGGGGGCGCAATCAAGCCTTGCCTGGGGCGGAGTAGCTCAGCTGGTTAGAGCAGCGGAATCATAATCCGCGTGTCGGGGGTTCAAGTCCCTCCTCCGCTACCACCCCGCGACCTCAGTCGCGGCGCCTGCGGCCCAGAAGCCCGATCAAGCCGACGAGACCGATCGCGCCCCAAGGGAAGCCGCTACTCGATCTCCGTTCCGGAGCAGGCGCTGCAACCGGTTCGGCCGCCACCGGCTCAGCGGGTGGAAGCGCAGCAACTTCGTTGGTCGCGACTGTGGCGTTGGCGTCGACCGGCACGGTCGAAGCGGCGTTCGTATCCACCGCATTCTCCGGCGCAGTCTCGTTCTGAGCTGCGGCTGGTGCTGCTGCCAGAGCGGCTGCGAGCACGAAGCAAGTCACTTTCCTCATATTTTAACTCCCGTCGCTGCCCGCGCTATTCGACTGAGGCTGGGTGATAGCTGTCTTCGCCATGTTCTTTCTTCAGACCCAGCAGCCCGAGTAACCCCAGAGCGCCGATCAGGTCGAACCAGCTGATGTCGGGCGGGCCGCTGCGCAGGCGTTCCTGCGTTTCGGTCCGGATCCCGGTGTCGTTGGTTTCCTGAGCTTGCGCAGCGGGGGCGGCTAACGCGGCCGCCACAAGCATGCCGAGCATCCATCGAGTTCGCATGGTGCCCTCCTGTAGTCGCGCTGATCGACGCGCGGAGGTGCAATACCACCGTATGCCTGTTCGTTCCAAGAGTGAGGATTTCCGCCAAAAAGCAAACGCCCGGACCGCGTGGCGGCCCGGGCGTCCTGCGTGACGATTGCTCGTCAGCCCCCTTGGTTTCTTGCCGCGTCCCGCTCTCGCGCGTCGCCGCAAGCTTCCGACATCGGCCCCAAGGGGCAGCCCGACGGAAGAAGTCAAAGCTATGCTGCGGGCGCTGCACTTGTCATCACCATAAACAAGCGCGGGTAGTTTTTGGGCACCGCCTGTGGTGCGATTGCCACACGGGCGCCCAAGCGGGACCCGCATTGCGCTCCGCTGCGTAGCGCCTTAGGGCACCGGCTCTCGGCTACCTGGAGGCATCCCGACTTGCGCGTTTCCCGCTATTTTCTGCCGGTTCTGAAGGAAAGTCCGTCGGACGCGCAGATCGTCAGCCACAAGCTGATGCTTCGCGCCGGCCTCATCCGCCAGACCGCCGCGGGAATCTATGCCTGGCTACCGATTGGCCACCGCGTGCTGAAGAAGATCGAGCAGATCGTCCGCGAGGAGCAGGACCGCGCCGGAGCGATCGAGATGCTCATGCCGACGATCCAGTCTGCCGACCTGTGGCGCGAGAGCGGCCGCTATGACGCCTACGGGCCCGAGATGCTGCGCATCCGCGACCGGCACGACCGCGAGATGCTCTTCGGCCCGACCAATGAGGAAATGCTGACGGCGATCGTCCGTGACGAGCTCAAGAGCTATCGCGAGCTGCCGCGCACGCTCTACCACATCCAGTGGAAGTTCCGGGACGAGGTCCGCCCTCGCTTCGGCGTGATGCGCGGCCGCGAGTTCCTGATGAAGGATGCCTACAGCTTCGACCTCGACGAGGAGGGCGCGCGGCAGAGCTATTACACGCAGCTTCTCGCCTATCTGCGGACATTCCAGCGGATGGGCATCCAGGCCGTGCCGATGAAGGCGGCGTCCGGCCCGATCGGCGGCGACCTCAGCCACGAGTTCATCGTCCTCGCCCCGACCGGGGAAAGCGAGGTCTTCTACGATGCGGCGTTCGAGGAGTTCGATTGGAACCAGGCCGACCTCCAATATGGCGACGCTTCGGGCCTGAAGGCCCTGTTCGACCGCGTATGCGGTACCTATTCGGCGACCGACGAGACCCACGACGAGGCGCGCTGGGCGACGATCGCGGACGACCGCAAGCGGACAGGCCGCGGGATCGAGGTCGGGCACATCTTCTATTTCGGCGAAAAATATTCGGCCGCCATGGGCCTCAAGGTTTCGGGAGCCGACGGGAAGCCCGTGGTTCCGCACATGGGGAGCTACGGCGTCGGCGTCTCGCGTCTCGTCGGAGCGATCATCGAAGCGAGCCACGACGATGCGGGCATTGTCTGGCCGGAGAGCGTTGCGCCGTGGAAGGTCGGCATCGTGACGATGCGGCACGACGACGCGCCGACCGTGGCGGCCGCCGAAGAGCTCTATGGCAACCTGCAGCTGGCGGGCGTCGAGGTCGCGTACGACGACCGCGACGAGCGGGGAGGGGCGAAGCTCGCGGGCATGGACCTGATCGGCCTCCCCTGGCAGGTGATCATCGGCCCTCGCGGGATCGCCGCTGGTACGGTCGAACTCAAGCGCCGTTCATCTGGCGAGCGCCAGGAGCTCAGCGTGGAATCTGCCCTCGCGAGGCTTAGCGAATGATCCTCAACCGGTACGAGCGCACGGTCGCTCGCCGTTACCTTTTGCCGGGCAAGGGCGAGGGCTTCATCTTCCTGGTCGCCTCGATCAGCCTGTTCGCCGTCGCTTTGGGTGTAGCCGCACTGATCATCGTCATGAGCGTCATGAACGGCTTCCGGGCGGAGCTGTTCGACAAGATCACCGGCCTCAACGGCCACGCGATCGTCCAGGGCTATGAAGGGCGACTGACGGACTGGCAGCGGATCAGTGATGCCGCTCGCAAGGTGCCAGGGGTGACATCCGCGACGCCGCTGATCGAGCAGCCGCTGATGGCATCGGCGAATGGGCGTGTCGAAGCCGTGTTCCTTCGCGGAATGCGGCTGGCGGACATTCGCGACAATCCGGTCATCGCCAAGAACGTCAAGTCGGGCAATCTCGCGACGGTCACGCCGGGCAGCAACCGCGTCGCCATCGGCGTCCGCCTCGCCGAAACGTTGGGCGCCTATCCTGGGAGCGAAATACAGCTGATCAGTCCGGAAGGCCGCTCCACGGCGGTCGGCACGGTCCCGCGAATCGTCTCCTACACGGTCGGCGCCGTGTTCGAGGTCGGCATCTACGACCTCGACGAGCGCTATGTCGTGATGCCGATGGAGGATGCGCAGACGCTGCTGATGCTCGGTGACGAGGTCGGCATGATCGAGGTGCAGACGACCGATCCCGACAGGGTGCGCGAGATCCTCGCGCCGCTCAACCAGGTTGTGCAGGGCAAGGGCGTCATCGTCGACTGGCAGCAGATGAACTCATCACTGTTCGAGGCGCTGGAGATCGAGCGGGTGGCGATGTTCGTCGTGCTGTCGTTGATCGTCGTCGTTGCCGTGTTCAACATCCTGTCGTCGCTGATCATGCTGGTCCGCGCGAAGACGCGCGACATCGCCATCTTGCGGACGATGGGCGCCAGCCGCCGAAGCATGATGAAGGTCTTCGTCACGGTCGGAGTGACGATCGGATCGCTTGGGATCGTCCTCGGCCTGATCCTGGGCTCGATCTTCCTCTTCTTCCGCCAGTCGGTCGTTAATGCGATCCAGTTCATGACCGGGCAGAACCTGTGGGATCCCTCGGTCCGCTTCCTGTCGGAGCTCCCGTCCAAGACCGACCCGTTCGAGGTGACGGCCATCGTCCTCATTGCCCTCATCCTGTCCTTCCTCGCGACTCTCTATCCGGCGTGGAAGGCGGCGAGTACCGATCCGGTTCAGGTGCTCCGCTATGAGTGAGGCGGTCCTTTCGACCCGCGGGCTGAAGCGCAGCTTCACGCAGGGCGACGTCACGATCGAAGTCCTGCGCGGAGTCGACCTTGACGTCATGCCGGGCGAGATCGTCGCGCTGCTCGGGCCGTCCGGTTCGGGCAAGTCGACCCTGCTCCAGGCGGTCGGCCTGCTCGAGGGCGGATTCGAGGGATCGATCCGGATCATCGGCCGCGAAGCCGCCGACTTGGACGATGAGGGCCGGACCGGGGTTCGCCGAGAAGCGCTCGGCTTCGTCTATCAATTCCATCATCTGCTGCCTGAGTTCACCGCGCGCGAGAATGTGGTTCTTCCGCAGCTGATCCACGGCAGGGAAACCGAGGATGCTCAGGCCCGCGCCGAGCAGCTCCTTTCGGCGCTGGGTCTCGGCGCTCGCCTCGACCACCGTCCATCGAAGCTTTCGGGCGGCGAGCAGCAGCGCGTCGCGGTGGCGCGCGCGCTGGCCAACAAGCCGCCTCTGGTGCTCGCCGATGAGCCTACGGGCAATCTGGACGAGGCAACCGCCGACACGGTCCTCGCCGAATTCCTTTCGCTGGTGCGCGGGGAGGGGAGCGCGGCCCTCGTCGCAACCCACAACGAGCGGCTCGCGGCAAAGATGGACCGTATCGTCCGCCTCCACGACGGACGCCTCGATTAGTGGAGCCGGATCGGCGCAAGCGCGTTGGCGGCCCCGTGCAGCGTATCAATCCGACAGCATTGGCGGCCATTGCACTGGGGGCGATCATCCTTCTGATCGCCGCGATGTTCGTCTTCGCCGGACGCAGTGGTGAAGACGACCGCCTTCTTGGCAACGAAGTGACTGCCTCTCGCGATGACCCGGAAAAGAGCTGCGCTAGCCAGGCGACCTACGACCGGATCAAGCGCGAGCTGTTCCACCGGGCCGCGGCCCTTCGCGGAAGCGACGAGACTGCGTTCGGAAACCTCGCGAGCTATTCGACCGTCCGGATGGAAGCCCCGGCGCTCAGCGACGAGAATGCCGAAACCGGTGCGGTCACCTGCAACGGCACGCTGACCCTCGACCTAGCGCCCGGGGTCGCCGTGGTTGGAGGACGCCGGTCGTTGAGCGCCGATATCCTTTACACGGTGCAGCCCGCCGCGGACGGCAACGGAAGCGTCCTGACCATCGCCAATGCCGACGCAATCATCACTCCGCTTGCAACGCTGGCCCGGACGGCGGCGCCAGAAGAGCCGGCACTGAACGAGGTCGCTCCGGCCACCGATCCGCTCGCGCCAGAGCCGGCCGCTCCCGCCGACCCGCTTGCCCCGGCTCCCGCGCCGGGGGCGAACCCCAGCTTCAATTGCGCCAATGCCCGGTCGAGCGGCGAACGCGCCGTGTGTGGCGACGCCGGACTTGCGGCGCTCGATCGAAGGATGGCGGGCCAGTTCGCCAGCGCGATGGCCGATGCGAATGCGGAGCAGCGCGCAGCCCTGCAGCGCACCCGCGATTCCTTCCTTCGCTACCGCGACCAATGCCCGGACAATTCGTGCATCGCCGAAACCTACCGGGGGCGAATGCGGGAGATCCGCGACATCATGCTCGGAACCTGGCGTCCGCGCCGATAACAGTTCATCGAAGACGGCTTGCAGCCAGCGGCAATTTGCCGCCTCTTGGGCGGTGGAGGCTGAGTCCATGAGCAGGAAAACGATTTTCTTCCTGGCGCTGGCGGCGTCCGCGACCGCCGCAGCAGCGCAGGCGCCCGCTGTTTCAGCCTGCAAATCCCCAGAGCATCGGCAATTCGATTTCTGGGTCGGGACCTGGGACGTCTCTCCGACAGGGCAGACCAAGGTTGTCGCGCGGAGCCTGATCGAGAACCTCTACGGCGGCTGCGTCATCCGCGAGAACTGGATGCCCGTGGCCGGGACGGCGGGAGGCAGCCTCAATACGTACGACCCCGAGGACAAGCGGTGGCACCAGGTGTGGATGGACGCGTCCAACGCTCGCGTATCGTTCGACGGGGAACTGGTGGACGGCAACATGGTGTTGACTGGCAACTGGCGCGGTGCGCAGAAGCCCGGGCAGGACGCGCTCGTGCGCATGACCTACAGCAGGCTCGATGCAGGCGCCGTCCGCCAGAAGGGCGAAATTTCGACGGACAAGGGTGCGAGCTGGAAGCCCTTCTTCGACTTCACCTACAGGCCGGTCGCTTTGCCTAAATAGGTGTGGAAAACGCCGCCGGACGGGTTCCATTCCGACCGCCTGACGCCATTATCGGACTGTGACCCAGCCCTACGTTCCGCTCCGCGTCTTTTCGTCCTTCACGATGCTCGAAGGAGCGATGGAGCCGAAGGCGATCGCGGAGCGTGCCGCAAAGCTTGGCTTCCCGGCCGTGGCGCTTGCCGACCGCAACGGTCTCTATGCCGCGATGGCCTTTACCGAGGCGTGCGCAAGCAAGGGAGTTCAGCCGATTGTCGGGGCAATGCTGGCGGTTGCCAGGCCGATGGAAGCTGGAAGCCCAGCTGTCGACTGGCTTGTGCTGCTGACGAAGGACGAGCAGGGTTATTCCAATCTCTGCCATTTGGTTTCGTCTGCTCACCTCGACCGGCCGATCGAGCAAGACCCCCACGTTCCATTCGCCGCTTTGGAGAAGTCCGGAGACGGCCTGATCGCGCTGACGGCGGGCTCCGAGGGCGCGCTGGCCCGGCTTCTGGCGGATGGGCAGAAGGACAAGGCCCGCGCTTATCTCGACCGGCTTCAGGCGTTGTTTCCGGACCGGCTCTACATTGAGGTCATCCGGCGCCACGACCCTGTGGAGGAGTCGTCGGAGGAGGCCTTGATCGATCTCGCCTTCGAGCGCGGCCTTCCGTTGGTGGCGACGAATCCGGCCGCTTATTCAGATCCGAGCTTCCACGCCGCACACGATGCGATGCTGTGCATCGCACAGTCGGCCTATGTCGAAAGCGCCGACCGCCAGACGTCCTCGCCCGAAGCCTGGCTCAAGGACTCGGGGGCGATGTCCGAGCTCTTCGTCGATCTTCCTGAGGCGCTCGCCAACACGGCGGTCATCGCGATGCGCTGCGCCGTCGGAGCGCCCAACCGAAAGCCGATCCTTCCGCGCCTGTCCGATCACGAGGATGATCAGCTCCGGATGGATGCACATGCGGGTCTCGACGTCCGACTTGCGGGACGCAGCGAGGAGGATAAGGCGCCTTATCGTGAACGTCTCGACTTCGAGATCGACGTCATTACGCGGATGGGGTTCGCGGGCTACTTCCTGATCGTCGCCGATTTCATCAAGTGGGCGAAGGCGCACGACATTCCTGTCGGGCCGGGCCGCGGCTCGGGAGCGGGCTCGGTCGTTGCCTGGGCGCTGACGATCACCGACCTCGATCCTCTCGCGCTCAACTTGCTCTTCGAACGCTTCCTCAACCCCGAACGCGTGTCGATGCCGGACTTCGACATCGATTTCTGCGAAAGCCGCCGCGACGAGGTCATCTCCTACGTTCAGCAGAAATACGGCCGTGATCGCGTGGCGCAAATCATCACCTTCGGGCGCCTGAAGGCGCGCGCCGTTCTCAAGGAC
>DASUVP010000286.1:0-7992 GCA_036378895.1 Sphingomicrobium sp. | reverse complement strand
CAGGCTGAACAGGACGTCGAGGTTCGCGGTCACGCCGATCTCGTCGCCGAACTCGCGGAGGTCGGCCGTGTAGGCTCCGAACAGCACAAGCGCCGCAAGCCCTGCCGAACCGATGGCATAGCCCTTGGTGACGGCCTTGGTCGTGTTGCCGACCGCGTCGAGAGCGTCAGTGCGGTTGCGGACCTCGTCCTCAAGCCCGGACATTTCGGCGATTCCGCCGGCATTGTCCGTCACCGGCCCGTAGGCGTCGAGCGCGACGACCATTCCCGCGAGTGCAAGCATCGCCGAGGCCGCGAAGGCGACTCCGAGGAAGCCGGCAAGCTGGTAGCTCGAAATCAGGCCGGCAATGATCACGATCGTCGGAAGCGCCGTCGATTCAAGGCTGATCGCCAGGCCCTGGATGATGTTCGTCCCGTGGCCGGTCTGCGAGGCCCGCGCGATCGACTGGACCGGGCGATAGTTGGTGCCGGTGTAATATTCCGTGATCCAGACGATGAGCGCGGTCACGGCAAGGCCGATGAAGCTCGTCCAGACGAGGTTGATCGCCGGGAAGCTGCTTCCGTCGGTGACGGTCACGGTCTGCTGAAGGTCGCCGCCGAGCGCGAACCAGGCCGCTCCGAAGATCGCCGGAACGGCCAGAATCGTGGCGGTCCAGAAGCCCTTGTAGAGGGCGCCCATGATCGACCCCTTGGCGCCGAGCCGGACCATGTAGGTGCCGATGATCGACGTGATGATGCACACGCCGCCGATCAGCAGCGGGAGCGTCATCAGCGGAACCAGCAGGGGCCCGGCGCCGATCAGGAGCGCCACCATCACCATGGTGATGCCGACGGTCACGACATAGGTTTCGAACAGGTCGGCGGCCATGCCCGCGCAATCGCCGACATTGTCGCCGACGTTGTCCGCGATCACGGCCGGGTTGCGGGGATCGTCCTCGGGGATTCCGGCCTCGACCTTGCCGACCAAATCGGCGCCGACGTCGGCCGCCTTGGTGAAGATGCCGCCGCCGAGACGGGCGAAGATCGAAACGAGCGAGGCTCCAAGTGCCAGGGCGGTAAGAGCGGTGACGACCGCACGGTCGTTCGGGGCATAGCCGCCGGGACCGGTCAGGTACCAGAAGAGCACGGCGATCGCGAGAAGCGCGAGGCCGGCCACGAGCATGCCCGTGATCGCGCCGGCGCGGAAGGCGATTGTGAGACCGCTCTGAAGGCTCTTTCGCGCCGCTTCGGCCGTGCGGACGTTCGAGCGCACGGAAATGTTCATGCCGATGAAGCCAGTGGCTCCGGAAAGGATCGCTCCGATCAGGAATGCGACTGCTGACAGTCCGCCAAGGAAGAAGAAGATCACCGCTGCGACGACGACGCCAACGATGGCGATCGTCGTGTACTGACGGCGAAGGTAGGCCGCGGCGCCTTCCTGGATGGCGGCGGACACTTCGATCATGCGCTGGTTGCCCGCAGGCGCGCTGAGCACCTGGCGGCTTGTGAAGAGGCCGTAGAGCACGGCGATCAGGCCGCACACTATCGCGACTAGAATGAGGTTCATCGAAAAAACTTCCCCGTTTTCGCGGCAATGACGAACCGCCTGCAAGGACACAGACGGCGAACGGGGCGAGTGTTTATGGGCCGAATAGGCGGCTGGCAACCGCGTTCGGATTAACGGTCAGCGGACGAGCAGTGCCGTGGCGATTCCGCAGAACAGGCCGCTAGCCGCGATCAGCCATTGGCGAAGCGGGATTGCTGCGATGTTCATGGCCTAGACGCTCCGGTAGCGGGACCGGACTTCCGCCGCTGACGAGGGAAAGAAGAGGCCCGTCGGCGGCGAGAGTTCCGATGCGGGCAATGGTCGTCCCACGCGGTAAAGAAACCCTTAAGGGATCGAAGTCCGGGGCCAGCGCGGCGAGCAGCGCATAGTCGTCTCCACCGCTCGCGGCGAAGAGTCGCGCGTCGAGATCCCCGCCGCGCTCGGCGACGAAGGCGCGCGACAAGGGCAAGGCGTCGAGATCGATTTGAGCGCTGAGGCCGCTGGCCTCCGCGAGCCGCATCGTGTCGAGAAGCAGCCCGTCCGAAACATCCATCATCGCATGGGCATGGGTCGCGAGAGCCTGCCCCGCCGCTAGCTGCGGAACGGGCCGGCGGTAGACGTCGACCAAAGCGCCCGTGGCCTCCGCGTCCGCCTTGAGCAGCTCGAGGCCCGCCGCGGAATCGCCCAGCGTCCCGACCAGCCAGAGGACGTCGCCGTCCCTTCCACCGCTTCGTAGCGGGACCTTGCCGCCGATGCGGCCGATGGCAGTCAGGCCGAACACCCGCGGAGCGCCGGGCGGAAGGGCGATCGTGTCTCCGCCGACCAAAGCCAGCCCATAGCTTTCGCAGGCCGCCTCTATCCCGTCGAGGAAGCTCATGTCCCAGCCGTCGTCGCCCGACAGGGCCAGCGAGAGGAGGGCGGCGGCCGGTTCCGCCCCCTTCGCCGCAAGGTCCGAAAGGTTCACCGCGACCAGCTTCCAGCCGACGCTCGCGGGCGGGTCGGTGGGAAGGAAATGCACGCCCTCGGCAATGCTGTCGTGGGTCAGCGCCAGATCGTCGAGGAGCGCCGTGTCGTCCGTCAGGCCCAGTGCGGCGGGGCTGGTGGCAATCCGCCGGAGGCGCTGAATCGCCTGGGACTCCCGCATGGCTTAATCCGCGGGCGCGGAGCGCGCCTCTTTCGCCACCGCATCGAGCAGACCGTTGACGAAGCCGCTCTCGCGCTTGTCGTAGAAGGCGTGGGCTACGTCGACATATTCGGAGATGACCGACCCGACCGGCACGTCCTTACGCGCCAGGAGCTCGTAGGTACCCGCCCGGAGGATGGCGCGCATCGGCCGGTCGAGCCGCTCGAGGCTCCAGCCTTCGGCGAGCTTGGCGGCGATGGCCTCGTCGATCTCGGACCGGCGGGAATCTACTCCGGAGACCACGTCGTCGAAGAAGTCTCGCTCCGCGTCGAAATATTGCTCGTCCTCGATGGTCGCGCCCAGACGATGCTCGTGAAATTCGCGGAGCAGCCGCGCGATCGGAGTGCCCTCCATCTCCTGTTGGTAGAGAGCCTGCACGGCCGCGAGACGGGCGGCGGAGCGGGAACGGGATCGGGCGGCGGTATTCATTGCCCTGCGCTTAGCCGCGCCGGCTCAGTGGAGAAAGTCCCGAAGCGCCGCGGCAACGTCGGCGGGCGCCTCCCACGGAGCGAAATGACCAGCGTCCGGAAGCTTCACGACGGTCAAATCCTCGACCAGCTCGTCGAGCCCTTCGAGCTGGATCGGCAGGAGCGCCGGGTCCTTCATTCCCCACACGACGAGCGTCGGGACCTTGATCTTCGGAAAGGCGCGCAGCAACCAGTCGGGCAACGGTACGGTCACGCCAGGCGGGGGGACGACCAGTTTCGTCGCTCGGTACCAGTTGAGCATGGGCCCCATTCCGCCCGGCTGCGACCATTCGGCGATATATTGCCGCTTCTCCGCTTCCGGAATCTTCGCCAGTTCGACGTGGTTGACGAAGGTCCGCTCGAAGAATGCATCGAACCCCATCGCCTCGATCGCCTTTTCCGCGCCTGGCGTCCGGAACCAGTTGATGTATTGCGAGGCGGCGCGCTGGTCCTCGTCCTCGATCAGGCTCTTCTGGAAGATGAGCGGGTGCGGGGCGTTGATGATCGCCAGCTTCTCGAGCCGCGGGTCGTGCCGGAGCGCCGCGGGCCAGGCAATCGCGCCTCCCCAGTCATGCCCCACAAGCGCAAAGCGTTCGAGGCCGAGCGTTTCTGCAAGCGCGAAAATGTCGGCGACCAAAGTGTCGGTGGCATATTCGCCGACGTCGGCCGGCCGATCCGACCCCGCGAACCCGCGCTGGTCGGGCATGATCAGCCGGAAACCGTCCTGCAGCAGCGGCACGATCCCGCGCCAGGTGCGATGCGATTCCGGAAAGCCGTGGAGCAGGATGACCGCGGGCGCGTCCTCCGGCCCCGCCAATGCGACGTTGAGAGTCACTCCGGTCGACAGCCCGACCCGCCTGAACTCCATCACGGATAGCTGACCGTCAGCGGAACTTCGGGCAGCGGGATGAACTCGTCATGGTCGTCGGGAGGGAGCGTGAACTCGCCCGCCCGCCAGGCGCGCTTGGCCTCGTTGATCCTCTCGCGGCTCGACGAGACGAAGTTCCACCAGACGTGCCGCTCGCCGTCCATCGGCGCGCCGCCGCAGAGCATCAGGCGGGCGCCCCCTTGCGACGACACCAGGGGCAAGTAGCCCGGCGCAATCAGCGCCATATGCTGCGGGATCAGCGGCGTTCCATCGACGCTCGCGTCGCCTTCCATCAGATAGAGCGCCCGCTCGTCCGCCTCATGGTCAATCACCAGCGCCGCGCCCGGCGCGAGCGTGATTGCCGCGTAAATGGTCGGCGAGTGCTGGGTGACCGGCGAGCGGACGCTAAACCCCTCGCCCATGATCAGCTGGAGCCGGACGCCATCGCCCTCGACGATCGGCAAATCACGGTCAGGCACGTGCTCGAACCCCGGAGCGACTTCCTCCTTCGCCTTCGGCAAAGCCAACCAGGTCTGAATCCCGTCGAGCTCCGCGCCCGCGGCGCGTTCGTCGCCTGGCGACCGCTCGGAATGGGCGATGCCGCTTCCGGCCGTCATCAGGTTCACCGCACCCGGCTCGATCCGCTGGACCGTGCCCAGGCTGTCGCGATGATCGATCGCGCCCGCGAAAAGGTAAGTGACCGTCGCAAGGTTGATGTGCGGGTGCGGGCGGACGTCGATGCCCTGCCCGGGCGCCAGCCGCGCCGGCCCCATCTGGTCGAAGAATATGAATGGCCCGACCATCGTCCGCGGCTTGCTCGGGAGTGTCCGATGCACCTTGAACCCGCCGAGGTCGTGCGTGACCGGGGCGATCGTCTGTAGGATCGGGCTTTCGACGGTCGCCATTCTCATTCTCCCGGTGCGGTCGCTCGGATCGACAGCGCATGGACTCGCTCGCGCATCAGGTCGCCGAGCGCGCGGTATATCATGCGCTGGCGCTCGACGCGTGATGTGCCCGCAAAGTCCGCGCTTTCGATCTCCAGCGTGAAGTGGCTCTCGCCGGCGGGGTTGTACCCGCCGTGCCCGCGATGCTTTTCGCTGTCGTCGGTCAGGCGGATGAAGCTCGGCGAAAGCGCCGAATTGAGCCGCCGCCGCATCTCGGTCGCGACAGGTCCTGTGGCAGTAGTGTCCATCGCGCCTATATATGCCGGCCAACGAAACGAGGAAGTGAGTGGCTTCGAGCAATCCCAGAATGCACGGGCGGGTCGAGGGCGCGAGGGACCGCTGCGCGGTTCCCGGCTGCCGCGAGCCCGGCGAGTTCAAGGCGCCGCTGCAGCCCGCCGATTTCGATGGCCCCGGCGCGTGGCGGTTCCTCTGCTTGGCTCACGTCCGCGAGCACAACGCGAAATATAACTTCTTCGACGGGATGAGCCCGGAGGAGATCGCCGAGGCGCAGACGCCATACGCCGGCTGGGAGCGCGCACCCCAGGTCTTTGCCCATGCCGGTGCCGACCCCGCGCCGACCTGGAGCGATTTCGCCGATCCGCTCGACGCGATCTCGGGTCGTTTCCGCCGGACGCGGAGCGACGCCCCGTCGCGGTTCAGCCGCTCGGAGCAGCGCGCTCTGTCCATCCTCGGTCTCGGCGAAACGGCCGATCTGAAGGCGGTTCGAAGCAGCTATTCGAAGCTCGTCCGGCGGTTCCACCCGGACCGCAACGGCGGCGACCGGAGCCATGAAGGCCGGCTCGGTGAAGTGATCGAGGCCTATCAGCTGCTTCGGAAATCTGCCGCGTTCGTCTGAATCTCAGCGCCAGCCCTTTACCGCCGCCGCCTTTTCCTGGGCAGCGTCGAACGGCTCGCCGTCAATGATCGAGTCGACTTCCTCCAGCAGCCGAGGGTTTGGCCCTCCAGCCATCCGATAGTCGGTCGACTGCCCTTCGGCGCCCTGGAAGACGGATCGGATCCGCCAGTCGCCGCTCTCCCGGCAGGCGAGGCCGCTCGCCGCTTGGTCTTCGAACGTCCGGCAGATCGCGCCGGTCTTATCGCGGAAGGTCAGGCCGATGCGCGGCCCGGTCTCGACCGGCGCGCTCGCAAGCTGGGCGTAAAGCGCATTCTCCAGGTCCGCCGAGGCGACAAGCCGGCCCGCTTCCGTCTGGATCGGATCGGACGACCTGCTCGGAAGGAATCCGCTGCTGAGCATGTTCCCGGTGACGATTCCGACCGCCAGCGTCGCGGCCAGAGCCCCCATCTGAACCCACAGCGACGGCGCCCGTCGCACTTCGCGCGAGGCGCGAGCGCCGGCAAGGCCGACGACCTTTTCGCCAGGATCGGATTCGATCGAACGCTGCAGCCGTTCTGGAACCCGCTGGGCCTCGACCGAGCCGAAGGCGTTGCGAAGGCCCGTCGCCATTGCGCGATGCTCCTCCGCCAGACGCGACAGCTCGGGATCGGCGGCCACCTCGGCCTCGACCTGCGCGGCTTCATCCGCCGGCAATTCGCCGTCGAGCCATGCGAAAAACTTCTCTTCCTCAATCATCGGTCGCCCT
The DNA here is from genome assembly GCA_036378895.1 of Sphingomicrobium sp. GTDB lineage: Bacteria > Pseudomonadota > Alphaproteobacteria > Sphingomonadales > Sphingomonadaceae > Sphingomicrobium. The sequence goes on along the minus strand of DASUVP010000286.1, from coordinate 1,405 downwards.
ACTCAACATGGCCAGCAGCGCGGTCCGTCCGCGCACCAGTCGGCTCGATACCGTGCCGATCGGGAGATCGAGCATTTCCGAAACCTCGCGATAGCCGAAGCCTTCGACGAGGATCAGCGCGACGACCTCGCGCTGCTCGTCCGGCAAGCGATCCATCGCGTCCATTGCTCGCTTCAATTCCAGCGAGGCGTCCAGCGCTTCCCGTGGATCGTGCCCCACGGACTCGGCCTCGTCCTCCGGCGCTTCGTATCTGTCTTTCCGCATGCGCGCGCGAGCCGTGTCGATCCAAAGGTTCCGCATGATGCGGTACATCCAGCTGTCGAGCCGAGTGCCCGGCTGCCATTGTTCGCGCGAGCGCAGCGCCCGTTCGACGGTGGCCTGGGTCAGGTCGTCCGCGTCGGCCGGATTTCTGCTCAACGTGTGCGCGAAACGGCGCAGCCGCGGGAGCAGCTGCGTCAAGTCGCGCTCGAACGATTGAGATGATTCCATTCGCCCTCATGCGGATGAAACGACGCTTCACCTTCGTTTCATCCCCGACAGGCATAAAAAGAGGTCACGTGATGTCCAGCATTGTTCAACGGTCGCTAGCCGCAGCAACTGCGGCCGCTATTCTCGGCGGCAGCGCTTCCGCGCAATTGCTGCCCAGCGTCGGCGTTCCGTCATTGCCGCCGGTGAACCTGCCGACACGCGACGTGCCGATCGCCGGTCCGGTGCTCGACAATTTGTTGTCGCAGCCAGGCGCGCGCGAAGCGGTCGCGCCAACCCTCAACACCGTCTCGGGCCTTCCGCAGCGGATCGCCGAAGCTCCGCCGGCAACCCTGCTCGAGCTTCGCCGCCTGCGGCTCCGCGAGCTGATCCGCCAACATCCGCGCGAGCTCGAGGCCGACGGTTCGGGCCAGCCGGTCCGGCGCGGGATCCTCGTCGTACTCGACCCGGATCCGGCCTCGCTGCAGATGGCGGCCCGTGCGGGGTTCTCAGTGATCGCCGACGAGCATGACCTCGAACTCGGGATAAGCAGCGTCACGCTTTCGGTCCCACGCAATCTCTCGACCCGCGAAGCGCTGAAGCGACTGCAAAAGGTCGCGCCTCGGCTCCAGGCGGATTTCGATCATCTCTACGAGCCCGCGGGAAGCGAACTGCTCCCTTTCGCCGGGGCCCTCGCCCTTAGCCAGGGGGGCGCGAGCGGCAGGCGCATCGGCGTCGTCGACGGCGGAGTCGCGTCCCATCCTTCGCTGAGCGGCGCATCGATCGAGCAAAACGGCTTTGCGGGGAAGCCGCAACCGACGGGCCACGGCACCGCCGTCGCCTCGCTTATCGTCGGCAACCAGGGGCCGTTCCGCGGCGCGGCACCCGGTGCCTCTCTCTTCGTCGCCGACGTCTATGGCGGCTCGCGCGCCGCTGGTTC
>DASUVP010000285.1:0-4533 GCA_036378895.1 Sphingomicrobium sp. | reverse complement strand
GAGGGCGCGCCGGCAGTGCCGGCCGAGGGCCAGACGATCTGGACCCCGGAGAAGATCAAGGAAGTCGTCGCCAGCAAGAAGACCGTGCAGGCAAACTTTCCGAAGCCGCTTCCGGTCTACATCGTCTACATGTCGTCCGCTGCCCTGCAGGACGGGTCGATCAAGGACTATGCCGACATCTACAAGAAGGACGGTAAGGTCATCGCGGCGCTGAACGACGTGCCGAAGACGCCTACGGTGAAGCCCAAGGACAAGGTCGCCTCGCGCTAGCGCGGGGCTTCGCCGGGGGTCGCTTTTCAGCAAAGCCTCAGGCCTTGCTCAGGCCGCTCATCTTCGGATCCTCTAGGTCCGAGCCATCGGATTTGGATGGAGGCAGGACGTGGCGGCAATCGGAAGACGGGGCGTGAGCCCGTGGAGGATCATCGGCTGGGGCACGGTCGCTGCGCTTCTGCTCGCGCCTTTGGTGGCGATGCAGTTCACCAGCGAGGTCGACTGGGACGAGACCGACTTCATCGTGATGGGCTTCATCTTCGGAAGCCTTGGCCTCTCGCTCGAGTTCATGATCACGCGGTCGCAGAGCCTCGCCTACCGGATCGCCAGCGGGATCGCGATCCTCGCGGCCTTCCTGCTCATCTGGGCCAATCTCGCGGTCGGGATGATCGGGTCCGAAGACAATGCCTACAACCTGCTCTTCGGCGCAGTCCTCGCCATCGCGATCGTCGGGTCGATCGCCACGCGGTTCCGCCCGATAGGAATGGCGCTCGCTACCGCCGCAGCGGGCGTGGCGCAGATCGCGATCGGCATTGGCGGAATCGCCACCGACCCGCGCGGCGCATTGTTCAGCTCGATCCTTGGCGGGCTGTGGCTGCTCGCCGCTTTGCTGTTCCGCAAGTCCGCTGACCGCCCGGCCCAGCTCCCAATGGGCTAGGCGGAAAAAGGAAAGGCCCCGGGATCGTCTCCCGAGGCCTTTCCACTCCCCTTCCTGACAGGAAGCTTATGCAATCTTGTCCGCGTAGATCATTCGTCCGCCGGCGAGGCGCCGCATCACCGACCACTGGTCGGCGCGCGAAAAGGCAAAGCAGCCCTGCGAGCGGCCCAGCTTGCCGTGCTCCGCGATCATTCCCGGCTCCGCATACCAGGCGTTGTGGATGACGATGGCGCGCGGCTCGGCATTGCTGTTGGTCCAGTCGAGACCGTGGGTCTTCATCGAGAGGCCGTACTTGCCGTGGTAATATTCGCCGGTCGTGTAGGCGCCGCTCGACGTCGCGTAGGAGCCGAATTCGTTGGAGAAGCGCGTGAGGAAGCCCGAGTGCGACGGATCGGATCCCGAACCGTGGGCGACGCGATAGCTTTCCACTCTGCCGCCGATGAGGTCTACGACGTGGAAGCGCGCTTCACCCGACGACTTGGAGAAGTCGACGATGCCCATGAAGTCGCGTGCGCGCACTTGGTAGCGATGCGAATCGAGCGAGGCCTTGGCGCGCTGGAACAGGGCCGGATGGATTCCCGCGGGGGCGGTCGGCGCAGGCGCCAGCGGCGCGAGCGGGTCGCGCGGGACTGGCGGTGGCGCATAGACGATGGACGGAAGACCGACGGAGCTAGCGGCAGACGAGAGCATAGCCCCCGCCGCGCCGATCGCTCCGAAACGCAGTACTTCCCGGCGATTCAACCCCATTACCACCCCACTCAGATGAAGCGGATGTTGTACACATGAGAAGGTTAATCGCCGATAACCGAGTTTGCCGAGTTGCTTAGCCCGTCCTATGGAGCACTCGATTCATCGCAGGACGAGGATTCCTCGCGCCTTGCAAGCGCTTGGCACCGCTGCTAAGGGCGGCGCCCCGACCCAGCATGCTGCGCCGGGCGAAGGTTATTGGCCAGCCGAATGACTTGGCTGGTTCGACACAGCAGATTTTGGAGTTTCGACAGGGCATTTATGCAGATCATCGTTCGCGACAATAACGTCGACCAGGCGCTCCGCGCGCTCAAGAAGAAGCTGCAGCGCGAGGGCGTCTACCGCGAGATGAAGCTGCGCCGTCACTACGAGAAGCCGTCGGAAAAGCGCGCCCGCGAGCGGGCCGCAGCGATCCGCCGCGCACGCAAGCTCGAGCGCAAGCGCGCCGAGCGCGAAGGTTCGCGCTAAGCTTCAATCCTTCAGCATACGGGGCGATCACATGTCGGTTAGCGAAACTGCCAAGCGCCCCGAAGGCCGCGGGCGCGCCCTGCGTCTGTGGATCGCACTTCTCGCCGTGATCGCGGCCGGAATCGGCCTCGCCTGGGCGGGGACCAACCCGCTGCGTGGCGAGACGACCGAGAGCGGTCTCCGCATTCGCACCGTCGAGAAGGGCGAAGGCCCGTTCGTCCAGTCGATGGACGGAGTGCTGGTCGAATATGAGGGCCGCCTGGCCGACGGCACCGTGTTCGACGACAGCGCTCGCCACGGCGGCCCGCAGCCGATGATCGCCGGACAGGTCATCCCCGGCTTCGCCGAAGCGCTCAGCAAGATGCAGAAGGGCGGCCGCTACAAGATCCATATCCCGGGCAAGCTCGCTTATGGCGAGAACCCGCCGCCGGGCAGCCCGTTCGGCCCCAACGCCGACCTCGATTTCGACGTGCACATTGTCCAGATCGTTCCGAACGCGGCGCTGATGCAGAGCGGCGGGCAGCTCCCGCCGGGCGCGGAGCAGCAGGCCCCGCAGCCGCAGAGCCCGCCACAGCCCTAGGCGGGTGCTTCGGCGGGCGGCGGCGCAGGAGCGTCGCCGACAAGCTCCGGCCCCTCTCCCTCTTCCGCGGCTTGGTCGCGGCTGATGTCCATCAAAGTGACCTTCAGAACGGCCAGGATCGGGTCGGCGAACAGCACGCCGAGAATCCCGAACAGAGCGCCCATCAGCAGCTGCATTCCCAAGACGATCGCGGGCGCGAGGTCGACCGTCCGGCGGGCGATGTACGGGATGACCAGATAGCCGTCGACGTTCTGGACGAAGAAATAGACGAAGATCGCGAACAGGCCTTCGCTGGGCCCGGCGCTGAACCCGACTGCGACCATGATCACCCCCGAGATGATCGCCCCGACGTTGGGAATGAAGGCGAGCATGCCCGTGATGAGCCCGAGCAAGGCCGCCATGGGAATCGGGTGAAGGCCGACAAGCTGCGACACGTAGGCCAGCATGACGAAGGTGAAGAAGCCTTCGAAGATCATCCCGAGCAGCCGCCCGAACAAGAGTCGCCGAAGCGTGAAGCCGACATGGTCGGCGATCCGGTAGAAGCGCTCGCGGTGCCGTAGCGGGAGCATCCAGGCGATCCCGCGGTCGTAGATGCGCGGCTCGATGGCCAGGAAGATGCCGATGACGAGCATCAGGATGACGCTGGTGATCGCTCCCAAGGCGCTGCCGACCGCGCTCGTCAGCTTGCCGACCGAGCCCATCAGCTCCGATCCAAGGTTGGAAGGCGGGCCATTGGGAATCAGCCCGAGTGACCCGGCAAATTCCATCAGTCGCTGGAACTGCGCCGTGACGACGAGGCGCAAGGCCTCGAACTGGGCCGCGATCGTGGTTCCCGCGTACCAGAAGACCCAGCCGACGAAGCCGAAGCCGATCATCAGAGCCAGCAGCAGCCGCAACCCCCGGCCGACCGGGAGCACCCGGCCGATGAGCCGCGCTCCGCCGTCGAGGAAGATGGCGAAGATGATCCCCCCGATGATCAGCAGCAGCGGCTGCGCGAGGACGATCACTCCCGCGATGAGGAGGGCGAGGCCGAACCAGACCGCCGCGCGCTTCAGCTCGCGGACGACCATCGGGTCGCGAAATTCGGCGGGGCCGGGGCGCTCGACATGCGATTCGACGGTCGGCGGCCCTGAACCCATACCCTAGTCCTTCTGTCCCCGAAGCGATGTTCCGGCGCGGCCCGAGCGGAGCGCCCGGAACCAGCTCACTGGATTGAACAGCTGCGACGTGCCGTCGAGCGAGAAGGTGATGAACTCGGCGCGGCCGCCGATATTTTCCCACGGCACCGGTCCGCCGAGGCCGTTCTCGGGAGGCCCGAGCTGGAACCGGCTGTCGGCGCTGCGGTCGCGGTTGTCGCCCATCAGGAAGAGATGGCCGGCAGGTACCCGGACCGGCGGGAAGCGATTGCCCGCGCTTTCATTCTCGAGGTCGATGGTGTCGTAGCTGACGCCGTTGGGAAGCGTCTCGCGGACGATCGGAAGCCGGCAAAAGGCCCGCCCGTCGGGCTGAACCACCTGGAAGCCTGAGAATTCGATCCCGCACGGGACGTTAGCGTCGACCGGGACCATCGCCGGCGGACGGCGCTCCGCCTTTACCGGCTTGCCGTTGATCACCAGCCGGCCATTGCGGACCTCGATGGTGTCGCCGGGAAGGCCGATGACCCGCTTGATGTAATCGTCGCTCTGTCCCGGCGGAGTGACGATCACGATGTCGCCGCGCTCGGGCATGTTGCCGAGAAGGCGGCCGTTCCAGTGCGGAAAGATGTGGAAGCTTGGGCTGACCCAGGACCAGCCGTAGGGATATTTGCTGA
>DASUVP010000284.1:0-7149 GCA_036378895.1 Sphingomicrobium sp. | reverse complement strand
CGACCGCGTAGCCGAGTGGCGCATGCGATCGATCGCCTCGTTCACGCTCGACTCCTTCTCGATGTAGGTGTCGGTGCGCGGGACGTAGGCCTCGGGCTGGTAGTAGTCGTAGTACGAGACGAAATATTCGACCGCATTGTCGGGGAAGAAGCTCTTGAACTCCCCGTAAAGCTGCGCGGCGAGGATCTTGTTCGGAGCGATCACAAGCGCGGGCCGCTGAAGCGTCTCGATGACCTTCGCCATGGTAAAGGTCTTGCCGGAGCCGGTCACGCCCAGAAGCACCTGGCTGCGCTCGCCCTGGGCAGCCGCCTCCGTCAGCTCCTTGATCGCCAGCGGCTGGTCGCCTGAGGGCTCGAACTCCGAGACGATCTTGAAGCGCTTGCCGCCCTCATGCTTCTCCGGGCGCGCTGGGCGGTGCGGAATGAAGCCCTCGGCGGGCTCTGGCTCGGCCAGGCTGGTGCGGATCTGAATCGCCATCGTCCGTGCATATGGGCTGAGCCGCGGTTCAGTTCCAGCAAGGCCGTTAGCGGCTTCCGATTGCTGCCCTCAACGCGTAATGGTTACGCGGGGGAAACGATATGGATCGCACATCCTCGTTCAACCGCTCGACGCTTCAGGCGCTGCTTGCTTACCTGACCATCTGGTGCCTTGCCGTCGCCTATCTCGCCGCAACGGGCGGCGACTGGACCTTCCCTTTCGCCTCGCTGCTCATCTTCGGCGCCGCCTTCAGTGCCGTCATCTGGTTGGTTACTCGAAAGATGGACGCGCCGCCGGTGCCGGTCGCGAGCCCGCCGCGCGAGAGCGTCGCGCTTCTCCTCTACCTCGTCGTTTATGCGGTCCTTCTCGTCGGCTTCGGACTGGGAGCGATCAAGGAAGCGATCCCGGGTGGACAAACGCAAGAGCTAACCGTCCTTGCGTACAAGCTGGCGATCCACGTCGCCCTTCCCGTTGCAATCATCCTCGCGATGGGCGGAACCGTGCGCGCACTCTTCGACCCCGGCCATAGGCGGAAAGGATTCTGGCTCGCGCTGCTTGTCCTGAGCGCCGCAATGTTCGCGCTCCTGGCGCTGGTCAGCCCGTCGCTGAGGCAGATCGCGGAGCTGAACCTTTCACCGGCAGCGGCCCTGCCCTGGATCTTCGCATCATGGGTCTGGCTCTCGCTCGAAGCGGGGCTCTGCGAGGAATTTCTGTTCCGCGCATGCCTCCAGTCGCGGCTGACCGCCTGGCTCCAATCGCCCGCCGGAGCGATCTTCCTGACCTCGATCCTGTTCGGCCTCGCGCACTGGCCCGGCCTCTATTTCCGAGGCGGCCCCGGCGTCGACGGCTGGTCGACGGACCCGATCCAGGTCGCGGCATTCACGATTGCGACCTTGTCGCCGCTGTCGGTCTCGCTGGGTCTGCTGTGGGCGCGCTCGCGGAGCCTGCTGCTCGTCGCGCTCGTCCATGGTGCGATCGACGCGCTGCCCGGCACCACGGAGTTCGTCCACATCTGGGGTTGAGCGCCACGATTTCCATGTCCGGATTTTCCGCTTAGGGTGCGCCCCGGCGCGCGGGGACGCGCCGTCACAGGGGGCTGTGATGAATCGCTATTTCCTGATTGCGCCACTCGCCTTTCTCGCCGCCTGCGGAAAAAGGGACTCCGTCGAAATGGAAAACGCCTCGGTCAGCGAGGTCGCTCGTGAAATGGGCAAGGCGAACGACGCCGTCTTCGTGAACCCGGGACAGTGGGAGCAGACGGCAACTTTGCTGGAAATCGATGCTCCGGGCATTCCGGCCCAATATGCCGACGCCATGAAGCAGCAAATGGGCCAGAGCCAGGTTCACCGCACCTGCCTGACTCCGGAGCAGACGAAGAACCCGCGCGAAGACTTCTTCACCGGCGCCGACAAGAACTGTCGCTACGAGCATTTCAAATGGGGCGGCGGCAAGATCGACATGAAGCTGCTGTGCACGCACGAGCAGGCGACGCAGACCATGGAAATGTCGGGCACGTACGAGCCCAACACCTACCAGATGGCCATGTCGGTCGCGTCCAAGGGCAACAGCCCGATGGAAAGCATGACCATGAAGATGAAGGTCGACGCGAAACGCGTCGGGGAATGCAACGCGAGCAAGGGTTGAATCACAGGGGGAGAGTGAAATTGCGTAAGATCATCATTTCGACGGGTGCCGCCATTCTCATGTCTGCCTGCTCGCAAGAGGCTCCGGCCCCGAAAGAGGAAGCGACTCCGACCGCGCTCCAGGGCGGGCAATATGAGGCCAGCTGGAAGGTCGCCTCGATCCGATCGGTGGACAAGACGACGCCCGCGACCAACCTCAAGCAGGATGCCAGCGGGACCACTCTCGCCTGCATCGCCGCCGACGGCACCATCGACCCGGCTTTGTTCGCCGAAGACGGCGACAGCTGCACTGCCAAGAATCCCTATGTCCGCAACGGCCGCATCGGCCTCGACCTCACCTGCAAACGCAAGGGAACCAACGGCGAAGTCCGGCAGTCGGTCAGCGGGTCGTTCAAGGCCGACACGCTCGACGCCGAGGTCAGTACGACCACCTACCTGGCGGGTGCCGGCGACTATGCGATGACCCGGACCGTGACCGCCAAGCGCGTCGGCGAATGCCCACCGGATACGGAGACCGCGGAGAAGACTTCGTGATCGGCCAGGTGATCGAACTGGCTACGGAAAACTAACCTCCGTTAGGAATCCTTGCCAATCGGACCCGCCCGCAGTATAGTTCCTCCCGCGCGTGCCGAAGCGAGGAGGCTCTATGATTTGGAGCATTCGGCGGCGATTCTGCATCACGTCTTCGTTGACCCTTGTCGCGCTCTCGGGCTGCGTCGGGCCCAACGTCACGGCCCTTCATGACCCCCTGTACCGGGCCAGCCGGCACAGCTCGACGATTACGGCCACCGGGACAGACACCCGCAGCGGAATCAATTCCATCACCATCACGGCGACCGAAGGTACCATCACGGCCTGCAATGGGCTTACGCCCAGCCTGATCCCCTGCCGGACCGGCGCCACGTCCCGGTCGCGGACCTGCTTTTTCGCGGCGCAAAAATCGCCCGCAACCTGCACCATGACGCTCAACCTCGGCGACCGGCGCTTGGTCACCTACACGGCCACGGCGAGGAACGCGCAGGGGCGCACGGCGGCGACGCAGGCGATCACCTATGCCGGTGGCGCGCCGCTGACGCAGGCGACGATCACGCTGCCGATCCTCAATTTCTCCTTCAACATCCCATGGGAGACGGCTCGCCCGGCCTGGTGGCATACGAGCACGGCGGGCGGCGGAAGCCCTCGCAACAAGATCGACGTCGGCTTTTTCCCGGATGCCGACTGGGGCACCAACTACCAGGGATTTACAGGTGGAATGCAGACGGTAGCCCGGGGCGCTTTCTTCGACGGCACCGACCAATTCTCGACCTTCTATCGAGTGTTCAAGCACAGCTTCAATCTCTGGGCTGGGCCAATGGGAGGTAATGGCGAGGACGGCTGCGTGCGAAGCCTCGGCGGCGCGGCGGCGACCGTCAGCGCGGCCGTCGACGGCAAGGCCATCATTCACCAAAACGCTTTCCGCGACTGCGCCGACATCGCGCTCGGCGGGCTCGGCACGAGCCAGTCGACGCTAACCGACGCGGCCTGGGTGTTCACCCACGAAAGCGGGCACTTCCTGCACGGTCTCGGCGACGAATATTCCGGTGGCGGCAATGGCAACGTGTCCGACCCGCCGAACACGTGGAACAGCCAGGCGTCCTGCCAGTCGGCAGCGCCGGGCCTTGGGCTTCCAGCGTCGCAATGCTCGCAGATCGGGACTACCGGATGGTGGCGAATCGACGACGGTCAGGACACGACGATGGAAGACCGCGTCCTGACGAGCGACTGGCGCACGGCGAGCGGAATCGCCGTCACCCGCCGGATCGTGAACAAGTGCGGCAGCGGCAACTGCTATTGAGGTGCAGCATGCGAACGAACACCCTTTTCGCCTGGTCGCTTGCAATGCTCTTTGCGGCATCCGCAGCGGTCGCTCAGGAAACGCGAGTCGAGGACACGCCGCCACGGCCGGTCAGTGAAGCGGAAGACCCGCTCAACCGCCTCGTCGAGAGCGAAACCGTGGACGGGCTGGTTGTCGCCGTCACCATCGACGGGACGAACATCAGGCTCGATCAAGCTAGCCCGGCGCGGATTCCACGGATCACGCGTATCGATCGGCTGGGCACCGGCGACCTCTCGCCTGTTACGGCGGTGGGCTATGCGAGCGGCGTCAGGGTATCCGAAGCCCAGGCACCTGACTCGGTGCTGCGAGCGCTGGATGATTGGAACGGGCGTGGTGGGATCGTGCGGTTCACGCGACGTGAGGTGGTGATCGCATTGCCGGCGCCGCGCGCTCTCGACACGGTCGAGGTCATCGCGCCGGCGACCGGGGCACGTGCCCGGCTGGACGTCCGATCAGCCTATGCGCCCTGGTGCCGCGCCGGCGCTGAGCGCAATCCGATGTGCCCGGGAGCGCCGGAACAGCCTCCGATCCGCTGATTTGGGGCCTGCTCAGTCCCCCTTCGGCTTGACGAACACCGCTGTCGGTTCGTTGGAGCTGTTGCCTAGCCTGAGCACGTTCTGAGCCTTGAGGTTGACCTGGCTCTGCTCGGTCGGGGTCCGGCAGATCCGCTTGACCATCCGGCTGCCCGTCTCCCGCTCGGTGCGGCACACGGCTTTCTCCTTGGGTCTCTCCCCTTCGACGATGATCGGCGGTTCGGGCTCGGCCTGAACGGCTAGAGCGATCCAAAGCAGCGGTGCGAGCATTTCGCCTCCCGCCCGCTTGATCTGCCTCGTCTGCAGTTGAGTCAATCTTGCGCAAGACCGTGCGCTTGCGACAGTCTGCGACGATGCGACGTGCCGCGCTCATCTTCCTCATGCTTTCGGGCTGCGCGACCGTGCCCGCCAAACCGCCGGAGATTCCCGTGTCGCAGGTCGGCGTAGCGTTCGACCGCGAGGGCGAGATGGGCAGTTTCGCGGAAGGCCTGGCCGATCCGGCGGCGGGTCGCGCGGTGACACCCGACGATCCCGTCCGAATCGCGTCGGTCAGCAAGCTCGTCGTCGCCATCGGAGTGATGAAGCTGGTCGAGCAGGGCAGGCTCGACCTCGACGGCGACGTGTCGCGATGGCTCGGCTGGAGTCTGCGCAATCCGTCCTCCCCGGACCGCCCGATCACGCTGAGGCAACTGCTGTCGCACACCAGCTCGGTGCGTGATTTCGAGGACCAATATGCGATCCCGCTCGGCGACAGCGTCCAGTCGGTCATGGCCGCGCCTACCAGCTGGGACCCGAAGCACGGTCCCGGCGCCGGATATTTCCACTATTCGAACCTCAATTTCCCGATCGTCGCATCGATCGTCGAGCAGGTGACCGGCGAGCGCTTCGACCAATGGATGCGGCGCGAAGTGATCGAGCCGATGAAGCTCGACGCCTGCTACAATTGGCCCACCTGCAGCGATGCGAAAGTAGCGCGCGCGGTCGTCCTTATGCAGGACGGCAAGGCGGTCCGCGACGATCTCGGCGGCAAGCGGCCCGACTGCCCGGTCTACGTCGATGCCGGGCCATGCGACCTTACCCGCTGGAAGCTCGCCGAGAATGGCGCTCTCTTTTCGCCGCAGGGCGGACTGCGAATCTCGATGCGCGATCTCGCCCGCGTGGGCCGGATGCTGCTCAATGGTGGAGCGCTGGACGGAGTCCGCATCCTGTCGCCTCGCTCGGTCGAAACGATGCTCCATCCCGCTTGGCGATACGACGGCCGCAATGGCGATACGGACCACGCCTTCTATTGCGCCTACGGCCTCGCCGTTCAGCTGCTCCCGACCGCGACGCCCGGCTGCAGGGATGACCCCGTGGGCGACGGGATCCCGCGCCTGGGCCATGCCGGCGACGCCTACGGCCTGCGCTCCGGCCTGTGGATCGACCGCGCGAACGGAACCGGTGTCGCATATTTCGTGACCGGGCTTTCGGAAGACCCGCCCCGCGGCCGGAGCGCCTACCGCGCGGCCGAGGAAGCGGCGTTCAAGCGGAGCCTGCAGCTATCGGGCAGCGGCCCGTGCAGCATGCGCCGCAACCGCACCAAGGCGGCCAACCATCTGCGCTGCCGCTACGCTAGCGGCGAGCCGCGGCGCTCTGCTCCCGGATTTTAGCGAACTCGGACGTCGGCAGCCATTTCGGCCACTCCCGACTGTTCGCGAGCCTTGCGCCGATGGCATGGAACAGCTCCGCCTCCTGCACGGCTCCGCCGAGGTGCCAGTCCGGCGACCATGAATCGCAGGTCTGGTGGTAGCATTTGGCCGTGAAGTCGGAGAGCCAGCGCTCGCCGGCTTCCCGTCCACCGTTCTGCAGGTCGTACGCCCCGGCCAGCGCCATATCGAGCAGCACCGGAACGCCCCGCTTGGCCAGCGAGAAATGGTCGGCGCGATAGAAAAGGCCGCGTTCCGGATGGCCTTCCGGAGTCACGTAGCGGCCCTGCGCCTGCGCCGCCTCGGCGAGGATCTGCTCCATCTCGCTCTGGCTTTTGCCGATCAGCACGACGTCCTTCACCGGCCCGGCCGTCTGCAGCGTATCGAGCGTCAGGTTCGCGACCGTCGTCTCATGCGGATAGAGCGGGTGCCGCGCGTAATATTCCGAGCCGAGGAGGCCGCGCTCCTCGGCCGTCCATGCGGCGAATATCAAGGTCCGTTCCGGCCGCGGGCCCGCCGAGAACAATCGCGCGATCTCGATCATCGCCGCAAGCCCAAGCGCGTCGTCCGCAGCGCCCGGCCGGATCGTCCGGCCCTGCGCGTCAGGCGCGCCGACGCCATACGCATCCCAGTGGCCGCCGTAGCTCACCGTCTCGTTGGGAAATTGCGACCCGGTGAGCTTGCCGATCACGTTGCGGCTCATGATCCGGTTGAGCTCGACTCCCGCGTCGGCGGAGAACCGCGCCTTGAGGTCGACCGGGTTGAACTCCGCCGTCCGCGCTTTCCGCCGCAACTCCGCAAGGTCATGGCCGGACCGTTTGAACAGCTCCTCGGCGACCGCGCCCTGGATCCACCCCTGCAGAAGGACCGGCTGCTGGGCATCCGCCGGCAGCACGATGTTGAAGTTCTCGCCCATCGCGCTCTGCACGACGTTC
>DASUVP010000283.1:0-4215 GCA_036378895.1 Sphingomicrobium sp. | reverse complement strand
GCGCTGGCCTGGCTCGTCGCCCGATTGCAGGCGGGAGGTTACACCTTGCTCGACTGCCAGTTCATGACCCCGCACCTTGCCTCGCTCGGCGCGGTGAACATCAGCCGGAAGGCCTACGTGTCGTTGCTCTCCGGAGCGCTCGGCGGCGGCGGCGCGGGCGCGGGTTCCGGCGCGGCAGCGTTCCCATCCGAAGGCTCGGGCGAGGCAGGTTCCTCGCGCCCGCCGTCGCCCGATATCCTCGCGCTCGACCGGCTGCTCGAGGCCACCGGCGCCGCCGGGTCGCCGGCCGCCGAAGGATATGTCATCGCGCAGCTCTTGGGCCAGACATCGTAGACCGGGTGCTCGACGACGTTGAGCGACGGCGATTCCTTGTAGACCCAGCCTGAAAAGACCCGGCGCCAGCTCGAATCCGGCTGCTGGACGTCCATCTGGACGAAGGCGCCGGTCAGCTTCTCATTCTCCCAGGGCGCGGTGGTCTCGCAGGCCCGCAGGCGTACGATGACGCTGTCCCATCGAGCCGACTGACCCGGCTTCAGCCGGATGTCGCGGACGATCCCGTTGCGCTTGTTGAGAAGGCCGAGAACCGCGACGCGATCCGCCATCGGGGTCACGCCCGCCTGCTGGCCCGGACCATTGCTCGCGCCCTGCGCCGAAGCGCGGCTCGCCTGCTCTGCGCCCTGATCCTGCTGCCGGCCGCAGCCGCTTGCGGCAAGCAACCCCAATGCAGCGCCCACTAAGGCGAGATTGCGCACGCTCAGTCTGGGGTCCAGGGCTGGTAGTCGCCCGTCGAAGCCGGCCTGATCTTGCCCTTGGCGAGCGAGCCGTCCGGCCGAAATGCGGCCATTGTGCCGGTCAGGTTGACCGACGGCGCCGTCTCGAACTTCCGCCGCGGAGGAAGCGCCTTTTCCGGAAGGTCGTCGATGGTCCCCTTGAGCCACGCCTGCCACTCGGGAGGCACCCGGCTTCCGTCATTGGAGCCGTTGTAGATCACCCAGCGCGAGGCGGGGTTCTTCTTGGCGCGGTAGTATAGGTTGCCTGCATCGTCGCTGCCGACCTGCTCGCCATAAAGGCTGGTCCACAGACCCGTTCCCCAGGTCGCGCCGTTCCACCAGGTGAATGTTCGAGACCAGAATCCCATGGCCCGCGCCTCTGCCCGCTTGCCGCGGCTTTCGCAAGCCGGTCAGCGGGTCCAGACGACCTTGTCGCCGGGCTTTATGCCGAGCTCGGCAGAGCGGCCACCCGCGATTTCCAGCACCGCGCCCACGGGCTCCAGCGACGGGATCGGGTCGAGCGACATCGGCACCGTGTTCTCCGCGATCCGGGCAATGGTCCCGTCTGTCCGGATGAAGATGATGTCTAGCGGGATGAGGGTGTTCTTCATCCAGAAGCTCGCGTCTCCGGGCGGATCTCGCGGGAAGATCATTCCGCGGTCTGGCGCCAGCGACTGGCGGTTCATCAGGCCCTGCGCCTGCTGCTCGGGAGTTTCCGCCACCTCGACAGTGAAAAGATGCTTCTTGCCAGAAGACTCGATGGTGATGGGGGCTTGCTCGAGCCCGGCCGCAGACCGTTCCGAGGGCGCAGCGGGCGCAGTTCCGGAGCTGCAGGCGCCGGCCGCGGCAACGGCCACCGCCGCCGTCACCCGTCCGATGATTCCGAGTGCAATTCGACCGCGGTGAGGCCTTTCTTGCCCTCCGCGATTCGCGCCAGCAGCCGCTGACCCGGCTGGAGATCCCCGATATCCGAGTTTCGGACGGTCTCCATGTGCACGAAAATGTCCTGCGAGTCGGCCGAGTCCGTGCGATTGACGAAGCCGTACCCCTTTACGCGGTTGAACCATTTCACCTCTACGGACTCAAACTCACCGGCGGATTCCGACAAAGCCTTACGGTCAACGTCCTTGCTCGTCGAGCGAGGCACGCGCGGCTGGGCGGTCACCGCCGGGCCGACATCGATCGAGATGATCTTCTTTGCCTGCAATCCGCGATCGAGCCGCATCGGAACGCATTCAATGACAGCGCCTTCGGGAAGGCTGCGGCGGCCGTGCTCCCTGAGCACGCTGAAATGGACCAGTATGTCGCCATCGAGCGCGTCGCTGACGACGAAACCAAAACCTCGCGTCGCATCGAACCATTTCACCCGGCCGACGACGGCGTCCATCTCCGACGCGCCATCATCCGAAATCGCGGATTCTGGCGCACCATCATCCAGCGGCTCGGAAACGGCCACCGGCACTACCTCCGGCTCAGGTGCGGTCTCGGTTTTCTTGCGCTGCACAACTCCTCACTAACAAAAGTCAGTGTGTCGTGAAACCGACTTAGCGACCTTTCTCTTTGAGCTCATCCAAGTCGAGATCGCTTCCTGGCTCGGCGTCGACCACCGCTTTGGCCAGGTCGAGACCATGTCCGGCGCGGATCATCGCCGCTAGCGCCCGCTCTCTCCCCGCCCGATCTGGCACGGCGTCGGCGAAAGGGCCGATCCGCCGCCGCCTGGCGAAACGGAGCGCGGCGGAGGCCGCTTCATCCGCCGCAAGCTCGTGCGCTGGCGCTCCGTCTTCCTCATCTACGCCGGCCGCGCGAAGCGATTGACGAACGCGGACGGCTCCGTAGCCGCGCTCGGAGAGGGAACGCGACTTGGACAACGCATAGAGCGCATCGTCGACGAGACCGCTCCCCGCCAAGCGTTCGACGAGGCGGTCCACGTCTGGGGTCGCGTCCCCTTCCCAGCCCCTCTCGCGCAGCTTGCGGTTGAGATAAGCCGACAGCTTCGACCGGGTGGTGGCGAACTTGCCGACATAGAAGAGCGCAAGCTCGTGCAGCCCCTCTTCGTTGAGGGGTTTGCGCTTTCGGCTGGTCGTTCGGGCAGACATCGGCCCAAATTGTGCCACAGTCGCACACCATCACAACCCGGCCCGCGACGAGTGGGCGGTTCAGCCGCGCCTTCTGGCGGGCATTTATGACCAGGGTGAAGGCTTGCTCGACCGGAACAACACGATCGTAGCCGACCTCGCTCCGGCGGGCGCCACGCCGACCTTGGATCCGTTGCGGCGGCGCATCGCCGACTTCGCGACCCTTGGCGAGGCGCTCGATTATGCGGCTCAGGGACGCCGCGGCATGAATTTCCACGATGCGCGGGGGCAGCTGACCCGGGCCTATTCCTTTGCCGAGCTGCGCGAGGATGCGCTCGTCCATGCGTATCGCTTTGTCACGCTGGGCCTGAAGCCGGGTGAACGGCTGGCCTTAATCGCCGAGACGGGGCCAGAGTTCGCCTCCTGCTTCTTCGGCGCCGTCTACGCAGGTTTGTGGCCGGTGCCGCTGCCGCTTCCGACCAGCTTCGGCGGCCGCGAGGCCTATGTGGAACAGCTGCGCGTCATGCTGAAGAGCAGCGATCCGTCGCTCTTCCTCTGCCCGCCGGAGCTCCTTTCTTATGCGGAAGAGGCCGGAGCAGACCGAGGTGTGCCCGCCCGCGATTGGGACTCCCTCAGCGAGGTTGAGCCCGCGACGGGTGAGCTTCCGGACTCGGACGCCGACGAAATCGCCTATCTGCAATATTCGAGCGGCTCGACGCGTTTCCCGCACGGCGTCGCCGTAACGCACCGCCAGCTGCTGTCGAACCTCCGCGCGCACGGTCTGGGGCTGCAGGTCGAGGAAACGGACCGCTGCATCTCGTGGCTGCCCTGGTACCACGACATGGGCCTTGTCGGCTGCATGCTGTCGCCGATGGCCCTGCAATTCTCGGTCGACTACATGAAGACCGAGGATTTCGCCCGTCGGCCGCTTGCCTGGCTCGATATGATCACACGCAATCCGGGCAACAGCGTCAGCTACTCGCCGACCTTCGGCTACGACATCTGCGCGCGCCGCATGTCTTCGCAGACCCGGGCCGAGGATCGTTTCGACCTGTCGCGCTGGCGGATCGCAGGCAATGGCGCGGACATGATCCGTCCGGACGTGATGCAGGCCTTCGTCGACGCTTTCGCCGATGCGGGCTTCCAGGCCTCCGCCTTCTGCCCGAGCTATGGCCTCGCCGAGGCAACGCTCGCTGTCTCCCTCATGCCTCCGGGCGAAGGGATCCGGCTGGAGCTGGTCGAAGAAGCCGTCCTGGGCGGTGGCAGCACGGGCGCCGAGGGCCGCCCCCGCCGCTACCGCGCCGTCGTGAACTGCGGCAAGGCAGTCGACGGGATGGAGATCGAAATCCGCGGCGAGGACGGTTCCGCCC
>DASUVP010000282.1:0-2496 GCA_036378895.1 Sphingomicrobium sp. | reverse complement strand
CAATCGCCGCTTCACGGAGGAACTCGGCTCGGAGGCGCCGCGGTTCGATCAGAGTGACCGGACCTTCCGTGAGCAGGGCGACCACGAGTCCGGGTAGCCCCGCTCCGGAGCCGATATCTGCCCAATGAGCGCCCGCGAATGGCTCGAAGCGAACGAGCTGCGCCGAATCAAGGATGTGGCGCTCCCAGACCGTTTCGATGGTGGAAGGAGCAATGAGGTTCTGCCGCTCCGCCCCGGCCTTCAGGAGGTCAACATAGGTAGCGATGCGCTCGCATGTTTCACGTGAAACATTGCGCCCCGCGGCCTCGGAAAGTCGTCCAATCAGGCCGCTTGGCGGCATACGGCAACGTAGAGCGCGGAGAGAGCGGCGGGAGTCACGCCTCGGACTCGTGAGGCCTGGTCCAGGGTCTGCGGGCGCGCGGCTTCCAGCCGTTCGGCCATTTCGGTCGAGATGCCTGGGACGGACGCGAAGTCGAGCTCCATCGGAATTGCGACACGAACATCCCGCTGGACGGCGTCCCACTCCCGCTGCTGCCGTTCGAGGTAAGGCGCGTAGAGCGCGTCGGCTTTACCTTCTTCCGTTTCGCCCCAAGAGGCACCACCGCGGAGATCGAAATGCCGTTCGATCTGAATGCGGCGGCGATCACTTACGCACCCCGCCGTCATGGCATCCGGTCCGAGGCGGGTCGTCGCATTGTCCGCACGGAGCGCCAGGCGATACTCTGCCCGGGCCGTCATCATGCGATACGGCTCGCTAACGCCCTGGACGGCCAGGTCGTCGATCATCACACCGATGTAGCTCGTGCGGCGATCGAAGCTCACCGGCGCCAGCGCAAGTGCATGCCCGGCCGCGTTCAGTCCGGCCACGAGCCCCTGCGCCGCCGCTTCTTCGTAACCGGTCGTGCCGTTGATCTGCCCGGCAAGGAAAAGTCCGCCAATCTCACGCGTCTCCATGGTCGAGCCCATCCGACGTGGATCGACGAATTCATACTCGACCGCATATCCCGGGCGGACGATCTCGACGCGCTCAAGGCCGGCGATGCTCCGCATGAAATCGCGCTGGACTTCGGCAGGCAGCGAGGTCGAGACGCCATTTGGATAGACGAGATGATCGTCGAGACCCTCGGGCTCGAGAAATATCTGGTGGCTGTCGCGATCGGCGAAGCGCTTCACCTTGTCTTCGATCGACGGACAATAGCGCGGTCCCCGGCCCTCGATCGTCCCGGCGAATAAAGGGGAGCGGTCGAAAGCCGAGCGAATGATCTCGTGCGTGCGCTCATTGGTGCGGGCGATCGCGCATGCGAGCTGCGGCACACGCACGCCATCGTCGAGCCCGGACATGGTCCATTCGTCGCTGTCGCTTTGCTGTGGCTCGAGGCGCGCCCAATCGATCGTCCGTCCGTCCAGACGCGGCGGGGTGCCGGTCTTGAGGCGGCCCTGCGCGAGCCCGACCTCGCGGACCTGCTCGCCCAGGGCGATGGAAGCGCGCTCATCGCGCCGACCGCCTTCCCTCACCTCTTCGCCGATGAAGATGCGCGCATCGAGGAACGTGCCCGTTGCAATGACCAGGGCCCGGCAGGCGAGCAGGCCCACGTCGGTCCGCAGGCCGGTCAGTTGTCCACGCTCGATGCTCAGCGATTGCGCCTCGGCCACGACGAGTTCGACGCCGCCCGCTGCCATCAGCTCGGCCATGGCCGCGCGGTATAGCTTGCGATCCGCCTGGAAGCGCGGTCCATGTACCGCGGGCCCCTTGCTCCGGTTGAGCATGCGCCGGTGGATTGCCGCTCTGTCCGCCGCTCGCGCCATGAGCCCGTCGAACACGTCCAGTTCGCGGACGAGATGTCCCTTGCCAACGCCGCCGATCGACGGGTTGCACGACATCTGGCCGATGTCCTCGGCGCGGAAGGTGACGAGCCCGACGCGCGCACCGCGGCGAGCCGCGGCGGCCGCAGCTTCGCATCCGGCGTGGCCGGCACCGACGACGAGAACGTCGAACATGCTGCGGCGCTTAGCGAATTTCACAGAAAGCGGAAATCGCCTCAGACGACTTGTTCCACGTGAAACATCACTTCCCGAGACAGAAGCGGCCGAACAATGCGTCGAGAACGTCCTCCATGCCGGCGCGGCCGGTTAAGCGATCGAAAGCGGCACGCGCCGCCCGGAGGTGCTCGGCGAGAAAGACGAGTTCCTCGGCCTCTGCCGTCATTCTCAATTCGTCCCGAGCCTCTGCAATATGCGTTGCCTGGCGGCGATTGAGCGCGATTGCATCCTCGGTAGGTAACAGCGCTTTAGCGAGCTCGCCCGATTGTTCGAGCAGGCGCTTCACCCCCTCTCCCGTGACGGATGACACGCCCAGCGACCCGCCCGGCGTAGTTCGACGATCCGGCAGATCAGCCCGGGGATGCACACGAATCAGCCGCGGATGGTCGGGAGCATTTTCCGGCTCGCCAAGCCAGACCAGCACATCCGCACCTTCCACCAACGAGCGCGCCCGGT
>DASUVP010000281.1:0-7001 GCA_036378895.1 Sphingomicrobium sp. | reverse complement strand
CGTTCGAGAAGCGCACGGTGGCGCGTACCTCGTCGCCCTGCATGTGCGGGGCGCGCGTGAGGCTCGCCGCCTCGGGAGTCGCGGTGAACGTGCCGGCGCAGACGAGGCCCTTGGCGTGCGCGGCGCGGCTGCCCTCGTAGTGACCGCTCACCGCGTTTATCGCGTGCACGAGCCTCTCCGAGAGGTCCATCTGCAGAACCTAACGCGTAGAGTCGGTCCGCGGGATGGAAGACGAGCAGCGAGAGAACCCGGCCTCAGAGGAGCCACCCCGGTTCCTGCCGCCCGAGCCCCCGGGCGGATACCCGCCCACCCAGCCACCCCCGGCGCAACCGCCGCCCGGCGGCTTATTCACGCCCGGGGCGACCAGGCCATTCCGTTCGCTGCCGGAGAATATCTCGCCGAGAACATTCCCGGGGCGGTGTTCGTACCGCTCGAAAGCAAGAACCACATCCTGCTCGAGAATGACGAGGCCTGGCCGGAATTCGTCCGGATCACGCGCGAGTTCCTGAGCGACCGGTCGCCGGAAGGCTTCCCGGCGATCGTCCAGCGGGAGCGGGTTGAGGACGATGTGCGGACCTGCACCGCGAAGGACGGGGCGAGGATCGCATATGCCGTCAGCGGCGATGGCTTCCCGCTGGTGAAGGCGCCCAACTGGATCACCAATCTTCATACCGACCGGTCGAACCCGTCGTACCGCCACTGGATCATGGAATGCGAACGGTCGAGCTGCTTCGTCCGCGCCGACATGCGGGGCTTCGGCCAGTCGGAGCTCGAGCCAGCCACTTTCACGATCGATTCGATGATCGGCGACATCGGCTCCGTGATCGACGATCTGGGGCTCGAAACCTGCGATTTGATCGGCGTGGCGCACGGGGCGCCGCTCGCCATGGCCTATGCCGGGCGAAATCCCGAGCGGGTGCGCAAGCTGATCCTGGTCAACGGCTTCGCGGCCGGCTGGCGGGTGCGCGCGAACCCGGAGGAGCTAGCCTGGCGCAACTCGCTGATCGAGATGAACCGTCGGGAGTGGAGCTTCCGGCGGAGCCTGCTCGGCGAGATGTTCCTGACGCTCTATTTCCCGGGCGCGGACAAGGAACTGATCGACTGGCACAACGCGCATTTGCCGGAGTTCGGGCCCGTCACCAGGCTCGAGGCGATGATCGAGCTGGCCGCCGATATCGACGTCCGCGAAGACCTGTCCAAGATTCGCGCCGAGACCTTGGTGTGCCATTCGAAGCAGGACGGCAATGCGCCACTCTACGCCGGCAAGGAGGTTGCGGACGCGATCAAGGGATCGCGGTTCGTCGAGCTGGACGGCGCCAACCATATCCTGCTGGCCAACGAGCCGGCCTGGCCCGTCTTCGTTCGCGAAATGCGTTCGTTCCTCGGCGGCGTCCGGAAGGAGCCCGTGTTAGCGGACGCGGGGGCCGCCGAACGGTAGCGGCGGCGGCGGACGGCGGTCGCGGCGCGGGAGCTGCGCCTGATAGGCGACTCCGCAATGCTCCACGCAATAGGGGAAGCCGGGGTTGGAGGCCTGCCCGCAGAAGTGGAAGTCGGGCTCACCCGGGTGACCCATCGGCCATTTGCAGATGCGGTCGTTGAGATCGAGCAAGCTGGTCTTGTCAGCGACTTCCGGGCTCGGCTTGGCCGGTACTAGACGGCGCGGCGGAGCGGGCGGAATCGGAGCCTGCTGCTCGCCCGGGCCCTGGCGGATGAAGCCGCCGGGACCGATCGAGCGGTACTGAAGGTCGCCCTGCGGACGCTGGGGAGACCGCGCTGCGGGCTGCGGGGCGGGGCTTGCCGGGGCAGCCGCCGCGGGACGCGGAGCCGGACGCTCGGCCGGGGTCGGCTTCGCGGCGGGAGCTGCGGTTGCGGCGGGGGCAGGGCGTTCCTTCTCCTCGCCGGGCTTCACCGGAGACGGGCGCGCCTCGAGGCCGAGGCGGTGCGCCTTGCCGATGACCGCGTTGCGGCTCACTCCGCCGAGTTCGTCGGCGATCTGGCTGGCGGTCGCGCCCTCCGTCCACATGGCCTTCAGCCGCTCGAT
Organism: Sphingomicrobium sp.; assembly: GCA_036378895.1. Taxonomy (GTDB): domain Bacteria; phylum Pseudomonadota; class Alphaproteobacteria; order Sphingomonadales; family Sphingomonadaceae; genus Sphingomicrobium. The sequence continues at coordinate 4,960 of DASUVP010000281.1, read as the reverse complement.
CCGCTCTTCAGTCCAGGACATGAAACTCTCTTCTCCACTTCGCTCGGCTTGCGGGCGATGACGCCAACCGATAGGCGCAGCTCCCGTGAACAGCCCGTCCGAGCAGTCTCCAATCTGGGTTCGAACGCCGCCTGGCGAGCCGGTATTAACCGGCGTCAACTGGGGCGGGCTCAAGACCCTCTATATCAAGGAGGTGCGCCGGTTCTTCAAGGTGCAGATGCAGACCGTCTGGGCCCCGGCAATCACGACGCTCCTTTATCTGGCGATTTTTACCGTTGCGCTGGGCCGCGGCGGGCGGACGGTGATGGGCGTTGACTTCGCTGATTTCATCGCTCCCGGGCTCATCGTCATGGCGATGATCCAGAATGCCTTCGCCAACTCCAGCTTCTCGCTGCTCGTCGGAAAAATGCAGGGGAATATCGTCGACTATCTGATGCCGCCATTGTCGACCGGTGAGTTGATCGCGGGGCTGGTCGGCGCGGCCGTCACCCGCGCTTTCCTCGTCGGGTTCGCGGTGTGGCTGGCGATGATGCTCTGGCCGGGCGTTTCGGTGAGCATCCAGCATCCGCTCTGGGCCTTGTGGTTCGGCCTGATGGGCGCCCTGATGCTCAGCTTCATGGGGCTGATCACCTCGCTGTGGGCAGACAAGTTCGACCATGCCGCGGCGGTGACTAACTTTCTGGTGACCCCTTTGTCGCTGCTGTCCGGGACTTTCTATTCCGTCGAGCAACTGGCCCCCGCGTTCCAGGCGGTGAGCCACGCCAACCCCTTCTTCTACGTGATCTCGGGCTTCCGGTACGGCTTCCTCGGCGTCACGGACTCGCCGATCGTCGTCGGCGCGATCGGGCTGCTGGTCCTCAACATCGCGCTCTGGGCGCTCTGCTATTCGCTCCTCAAGCGCGGGTGGAAGATCAAGAATTAGACGTAATCGACGCAGGGGCTCGTCGCGCCCTTGCCGTTGGCGCCCCACTTGCGGAAACCGGACGAATCCACGTGGAAGCGGCGGCCGGTGTAGAAGCCCAGTCCGACATTGTACTCACGCCCATCGCGAGCGTGAGCCTTGCAGACCGAGCTGATCATAGCGGAGCGGTCGAGCGCCTTGTTCACCGGCGTCAGGTCAAGCGCGAAGAACTCGCGGTGCGCGCTCTTGGGCGCTCCGTTCGAGCAGGCGTTGAGCTCGCCATTGCGGTAGGCGGAGAGAGTCTCGACCTGACCGACGCTCGGAATCACGTCGTCCCGAACGAACTTGAGCGTCTTGACGATGCGCTTCCACTTGTCCTGCGGCGGCACTTCGAACGGTTGCGCACCGCATTCGCGCCACGAAGACGACGTGCGGACCAGTTGCCACATCGGAACGACCGATTCGAGGCCCTGCGCGGCGAGATAGTTCCGGAAGGAGGCGAGCTCCCTTATGTTCGCGGGCGAGCGGCGGGCCCAGGCTTCGAAATCCTGCGCGGTCTGGCCAGGAGCGAGCCCAGAGGCATGTTCATGGTCATGCGCGGCATCGAGCCCGAACTCAGCGAAAGGCGCGGGCGCGGCCTTTGGAGCCGTTACTGGAGCAGTGGTGACCACCGCGTGCCGAAATTCGGCCTGGCTGGGAGCCGAGCTGAGGCTTGCAGCAGGCACGAGCGAGAGTGTCGCCGCAAGCACGGCTGCGCGAATAAAATGAAACATTTCAGATAGATAGGTGTGGTTATAGTCGTTTCAAGACCTTCCGCAGGAGCGTCAGTCGGCACTTGACGCAATCCATCCCAGATTTTTTCGTGCGCCGTCATCCAGCGACGGCCAGGCTTGCGTCTAAGCTCCGAAACGACAGGAGACTTGGCAATGCCCGCAACTGAAATGATCGTGATGGTCGCAGGCTTCTCGGCGCTGGCGCTCGTCGCCATCCAATTATTGCGCCTGGCCGGTGCGGCGGTTCGTCACAAGACAATCCGCAAGCTGGTCGATCGAGATCCTGTTGCGGCTGAGCGGCTGATCGGGGGGCTTGACGCTGCGAGGGTAGCGACCGGCGACGATCGGCTCGGAATCATCCTCGTCGCGTTTGGAGTGGCCATGATCGGCGCTAGCATCCTCGTGGGCCATCGAGGCGACTGGGCGGACTTCGGCATCGCAGGTGCCCTGTTTCCTTTGATCGTCGGTGCCGCGCTATGGCTGCGTCACTATGCCTTCGAGCGGGCAGGGCGTGGCGAGTCAAAATGACGAGGATCTCGCGCTGTCGCGCCGCGCCGCAGCGGGCGACAGTGCGGCCTTCGCCATGTTGGTCGAGAATTATGAACGGCCCCTGCGCGCCTTCCTTTCGCGCATGGGGGCCGCGGATATCGCCGACGACATCGCCCAAGAGGCATTCCTCAAGGCGTGGCGCGCAGCCGGGCAATATGACGGCAGCGCGCGTTATTCGACCTGGCTTACAAGCATTGCCTGGCGCTGCCGGCTCGACGAGCTTCGGCGGCGTCCGCGCGCCATCGAGGCTCAAAAAGCCGAGCAGGCGGAAGACTCCAGCGGCGCCGAGGTCAGCGACATGCTTGCCCGGTTGAGCGACAAGGAGCGTGCATCGCTCGTCCTGTGCGAAGGGCACGGCTGGACTCACCAGGAGGCGGCGGAGCTGCTCGGTTTGCCGCTGGGTACGTTGAAGTCGACGATTGCGCGGGCGAAGTCGAGGTGCCGCGAGATGTGGAGTGGAGCCGCATATGGCTGACGAATTCGACGCCTTCCTCGCGGCGGGGCTTGCGCCGGAGGAGCGGGAGCCGGACCGCGCTTTCGTCGCGCGCGTGCAGGCGGGCATCCGGCTGGACGAGCAATTGCGCGCCGAGCGCCGCGGCATGGTCGGGGCGCTGGCGGTTCAGTTTCTTGGGGTTGTTGCGATCGCCGCCGCAATCGTCTGGCTGCTGCGCGCCCCGGAGATCGGGGCGTTCGCGAGCGAATCGCCCGCTTTTCTCCTGCTGATCCTGCTCATTGCGTTCAGCTTCGTGATCATGCTGTTCAGCTCGGGAGCATCGTCGCAAAGCCCAGTGCGGGCCTTTTCAGATGCTTAGGCCGTTAAGCTAGTTGAACGGCTGATAACAACGGCGTTCAGCGTCCGGGCAAGTGACAAGGCGCACAACTGCTGCATCAACCGCTCATTAGGAGAGCCAAGATGCGTAAAGTCCTACTCAGTGTCGCCGCCGTTGCCTCGGCTCTCGCCGTCGCGTCGCCCGCAGCCGCGCAATATTATCCGGCGCCGCAGGGACCGGTTCACGGCTATGGCTATGGCCAGAACAATTATGGGCATTTCCGTAATCTGCAGGTCCGGATCGACAACCTGCAGCGGCAGATCAACCAGCTCGACCGCCGCAACATCCTCCGCGACCGTGAGGCGGAGCGCCTGCGCGACCAGTCGCGCGAGATCGAGCGGCAGCTGCGCTACTCGGCCCGCAACGGGCTGAGCCCGTACGAGGCGAACGCCGTCGAGCGGCGCATTGCGCGGCTGGAGCAGCGCATTTACCGCGATGCGAACGACGGCAACCGCTGGGGCCGCAACGACGATTGGCGCGACCGGGACCGCGACGGCCGCAACGATCGTTGGGAAGACGACCGCGGACGCGATCACGACTAAGCATTTCGCTCGGTGTGGAGACGAGGCGCGCTCGGCAAAACCGGGCGCGCCTTTTCCTTTTGGGGCGGTCTGGCTATAGCCTCGGCGGCTGCAGACAGCCGCGTCTCATTTCACTCGCAGAAGGACTCGCCCAAGATGGCCATCACCCCGCTCATGCCCGTTTATCCTCGCTGCGAGGTACGGCCGGTTCGAGGCGAAGGCGTCTATTTGTACGGGGAGGAGGGCGAGAAATATCTCGACTTCGCGTCGGGCATTGCGGTGAACCTGCTTGGTCACGGCCACCCGCACCTGACCGAAGCGATTGCGAAACAGGCGGCGACGCTGATCCACGTGTCGAACCTGTACGGCAGCCCGCAGGGCGAAGCCTTCGCGCAGAGGCTCGTCGACCTGACCTTCGCCGACACGGTCTTCTTCACCAACTCCGGCGCCGAAGCCGTCGAGTGCGCGATCAAGACCGCGCGCCGCTACCATCATGCCAAGGGCAATGCGCACAAGCATGACCTGATTACCTTCTCTAACGCCTTCCACGGTCGGACGATGGCGACGATCAGCGCCACCAATCAGGAGAAGCTTCGCGACGGGTTCGCGCCGCTCCTTCAGGGCTTCAAGGTCGTGGAGTTCGACAATCTCGACGCGGCGCTGGCGGTGGTCGATGAGAACACCGCCGGCTTCCTGCTGGAACCGATCCAGGGCGAGGGCGGAATCCGGCCCGCGAGCCACGAGTTCATCGCCGGCCTTCGCGCTGTGTGCGACGAAAAGGACCTGATGCTGGTGTTCGACGAAGTGCAGTGCGGCGTTGCGCGCACCGGTACCCTGTATGCCTACGAGCAATATGGCGTCGAGCCCGACATCATGGCTTCGGCCAAAGGCATCGGCGGCGGCTTCCCGCTGGGCGCTTGCCTCGCGACCGAGAAGGCTGCTTCCGGCATGGTGATCGGGACGCATGGCTCGACTTATGGTGGCAACCCGCTCGCCATGGCGGCTGGGCAGGCCGTGTTCGACGTCATCGCCAATGACGAATTCCTCGCCAACGTCCGCCAGATGGGCGAGCGGCTGCGCTCCGCGCTCGAGCAGATGATCCCCAACCACGACCATCTGTTCGAAAGCGTCCGCGGCAAGGGCCTGATGCTCGGCATCAAGATGAAGACCGACAGCCGCGCTTTCGTGAACTGGCTGCGCGGGCAGGGCCTGCTGACGGTCGCCGCGGGCGACAATGTCATGCGCGTTCTTCCGCCGCTGATCATCGACGAAAGTCACGTCAAGGAGTTCGTCGAGAGCCTGTCGGCCGCCGCAGCGCAATATGAGGTGCCGGCCGCCGCCGCCTGAGCGGTTGGAAGGCCCGAGCGCCGCGCCTATCTAGGCGTC
>DASUVP010000280.1:0-7501 GCA_036378895.1 Sphingomicrobium sp. | reverse complement strand
CCCGCGGGCGAGTTCCGGTCATCGCCGGCTGCGGCAGCTATTCGACGGCCGCTACGATCGAGAAGATGAAGGTCGCCAAGGAAGTGGGCGCCGATGCTGCCTTGGTGGTGGTTCCCTATTACAACAAGCCGAGCCAGGCGGGGCTCGCCGCCCATTTCCGCGCGGCGGCCGAGAGCTCGGACCTGCCCATCATCGTTTACAACGTGCCGTCGCGAACGGTTGCTGACATCTCGGTCGAGACTCTGGCGGAAGTATCGCGGCTTCCGACGGTCGTCGGAGTGAAGGACGCGACCGGTAATCTGGGGCGCGTCTCCGCCCAGCGCCTCGCCTGTGGAGAACAGTTCGTCCAATTGTCCGGCAATGACGACATGGCCCTGGGTTTCAACGCCATGGGCGGCTTCGGCTGCATCTCGGTCAGCGCAAATGTCGCGCCGCGGCTTTGCGCGGACTTTCAGGAAGCGATGCGCGAGGGGCGCTGGGATGAAGCCTTGACGCTCCAGGACAAGCTGTATCCGCTCCACGCCGCCTTGTTTACGGACGCGTCGCCGGGGCCGACCAAATATGCGCTGACCAAAGTCCGTCCCGGTTATCCGGCGGACTTGCGCTTGCCCTTGACCGAACCGTCGGATGCGTCGAAGCGCGCAGTCGACCAGGCGCTGGAGCACGCCGGTCTCCTCTAAATCGGGATTTCAGTGTCCAAGCCTCTCCCCGCACCGTTCGACAAGAAGAAGGTCGTCGCCGAAAACCGGCGCGCCCGCTTCGACTATTTCGTCGACGACCGGGTCGAGGCCGGAATCGCTCTGACAGGCACGGAGGTGAAGTCGCTCCGCCACGGTGAGGGCTCGATCGCCGAGAGCTACGCGACCGTCGACGGGGAGGAGGTCTGGCTGATCAACAGCCACATCCCCGAATATAGCCACGGCAACCGCCTGAACCACCAGCCGCGCCGGGCGCGCAAGCTGTTGCTAAAAGGGCGCGAAATCTCGAAATTGCAGGGGGCGGTGGCGCGTCAGGGGCTGACGCTCGTGCCGTTATCCATATATTTCAACTCGCGAGGAAGGGCGAAGGTCGAGCTTGCCCTGGCCCGAGGTAAGAAAGTGCACGACAAGCGGGACACGATGAAGGAGCGCGACTGGAAGCGCGAGCAGGCACGGCTGCTGAGGTCGCGTGGCTGACTTAGCGGGCGCAGTCCGCCGCTTCATGGCGCGATATGCGCCTTCCCGTGAGGAAGTTCAGAACAGCCGCTGGCTCAAGCCGTTCGGCAAGCGCATCCGCGAATCCGATCTGTGGCGATTCACCCGCCGGTCCGTGCCGCGCGGGGTGGCGATCGGCCTGTTCGTCGGCATCTTCCTCATGGTCCCCGGCCTGCAGATCGTCGGCGCGGCACTCGTCTGCATGGTGCTTCGCGGCAATGTCGCGATCGCGGCGGCGATGACCTTCCTGTCGAACCCGGCAACCACGCCTTTCTTCCTGGTCGCGGCGGTCAACGTCGGAAACCAGCTCGGCTACCGCGCCGACTTGTCGACCCTACAGGTGCTCGCGACCACACATGCCAGCGTCTGGCGCTGGCTCGCCTGGCTCTTCTCGGATGCTGCTCCGGCGATGGTGACGGGGCTGGCCGTCATCGGCGCGGTCGTAGCGTTCGCAGGATATTGGGTGTCGCTTGTCGGATGGCGCTGGTGGGTCGGTCACAAATGGGGCCAACGCCGTTACGCTGCGCGGGAGGGCGCGCAGGTCGAAGAAGTTTCCTGAGGGGATAGAGCAAATGAAGAAACTGATTGCCGTTCTTGCAGCGGGCACCGCGCTCGCCGGCTGCGCCACCACTCCGGCCGACGTTCCGCCGCCGCCAGTCGAAGAAGCTGCGCCACCGGCTGCGGAGGCGCCCGCAGCGCCGAAGCCGCAGCTTGGGACGTTCGGTTTCGACAAGGCCGGGATGGACACAACCGTCTTGCCGGGTGACAATTTCTACACCTTCGCGAACGGCACCTGGGCGAAAACGACCCCGATCCCGGCCGACAAGTCGAACTACGGCATGTTCACGATGCTGGACGATTTGTCGAAGCAGCGCACGCGCGCGATCATCGAGGACGCCGCGAAGGATCCGAACAACAAGATCGGAACGGCTTACAACACCTATCTCGACACGGCGGGAATCGAGGCGAAGGGCCTGGCTCCGTTCGAGCCATGGCTGAACGACGTCCGGGCGCTGTCCAGCAAGGCGGGCTATCCGGCGCTCGTCGCGCGGGCCGACAGGCTGGGCATCGGCGGTCCGTTCCCGGCTTTCGTCAATCTCGATGACAAGCAGAACGACCAGTATATCCTGAACATCACTCAGGGCGGCATCGGCATGCCCGACCGCGATTACTACCTGAAGACCGACGCCAAGATCGTAGAAACCCGCGGCAAGTATCTCGAATTCCTCACGAAGATGCTGACGCTTGCGGGAGAGACCAACGCTTCCGCGCGGGCCAAGGCGATCCTCGACTTCGAAACCAAGATCGCGCGGGCGCACTGGACTCAGGTCGAGAGCCGCGACGCGACCAAGACCTACAACAAGCTCACGATCGCCGAGCTTCAGCGCCGCGCTCCCGGGTTCAACTTCCGCGCGTATCTCGATGGCGTGGGAGCCAAGGGCGACCAGCTGATTGTCTATCAACCGAGCGCCTTCACCGGCATCGCCAAGGCGATCCAGGGCGCTCCGCTGCAAGTGCTGAAGGATCAGCTGCTTGTTCGGTCGCTCTCGGGCTATGCCGCAGTCCTGCCCAAGGAGATCGACGACACGGTGTTCGGCTTCTACGGCACCACACTAAACGGCACGCCGCAGCAGGAAGAACGGTGGAAGCGCGGGGTGACCTTCACGACCGGAGCGCTCGCCGACGACATCAGCCAAGTCTACGTCCAGCGGCATTTCCCGCCTGAAACGAAGGCGGCCGCCGATGAGCTGGTGAAGAATGTCGTTCAGGCCATGGGCCGCCGCATCGACCAGCTGACCTGGATGCAGCCGCAGACCAAGGCTCGCGCCAAGGCCAAGCTGGCGAACTTCACCACGAAGATCGGCTATCCGGACCAGTGGCGCGATTATTCGAACCTCGAGATTCGGCCCGGCGACGCGCTCGGTAATGCGATGCGCTCCTCGGAGTTCGAGCACCTCTACCAGTACGGCAAGCTCGGCGGGCCGGTCCGCAAGTGGGAGTGGTTCATGACTCCCATGACGATCAACGCCTACGCCAACTTCAACATGAGCGAGATTGTCTTCCCGGCGGCGATCCTGCAGCCGCCTTTCTTCGATCCGCATGCCGACCCGGCGATCAACTATGGCGGCATCGGTGCGGTAATCGGTCACGAGATCAGCCACCACTTCGACGACCAGGGCGCCAAATATGACGAGAACGGACGCCTCGCCGATTGGTGGACTCCGGAGGACGTGAAGGCGTTCGAAGCGGCGGGCAAGCAGCTCGTCACCCAGTATGACCAGTATGAGATCTTCCCCGGTGCGAAGGTCCAGGGTGCGCTCACGCTCGGCGAGAATATCGGCGACCTTGCGGGCCTCACGATCGCCTACGATGCCTGGAAGCATTCGCTCGGCGGTCAGGAAGCGCCGGTGCTCGACGGGACGACCGGCGACCAGCGCTTCTATCTCGGCTGGGCGCAGGTCTGGCGGCGGAATTACCGCGAGGCGAACCTGAGGCAGCGGCTCATCACCGACCCGCACTCACCGTCCGAGCAGCGCGTGTGGATCGTCCGCAACCTCGATCCGTGGTACCCCGCGTTCAACGTGCAGGCGGGTCAGAAGATGTACCTTTCGCCGGAGATGCGTGTAAGAATCTGGTAGGGGAGGGCGTCCGCTCGAATGTTGCACCAGGAGCTGCCATCGATTGTTGACCGTCCGCTGGACGGCAACGGTCGCTGGCTGCTCCCGGCGCTTATCGGGGCAGCGGCTCTCAGCATTGCGATTGTGTGGTTTGCCGTCGGAGCCTTCCCCGCAGCTGTGCTGGGCGGCCTCGCCGCAGCAGGAGCGATTGCCGCGCTCATATCGCTGCGGCAGCCCGCCGCGTCGCCTTCACCTGAAGCGCTGGCGCAAGGGCCGGACTATGGACTCGTCGGAGCCGCACTCGCCCTGTGCGAAGAGCCGGCGGCGATTACCTCGGCGGAAGGCGCTTTGCTGGCCGCGAACGAGGCCTATCGACTGCGCTTCGACGCGGTTCCTCCGCTCAAGCTTCCCGCGGACGAGGAATCGAACCAATCCCTGCTGACCGCCGTGTCGATGGCCTGGCGCGACGGAGCCGGGTGCGTCGCGGGCGTGGCGACTCTGGCCGGAATGACCGCAGTCGAAGTCCAACGGGCGGGTCTCCGCAACGACATGCTCCTGTGGCGCTATCCGAGCCCGCCATCCGCTGATCCGCTGGCGCTCGCGGTCCAGGGCATCTCCGGCGTCACTGGAGAGCGCCTGACCCGAGCCGGAGTGCTCGCTGCTTTGGTGGACAGCGAGGGCCGGGTCCTTGCCGCCAACAAATTGTTCGCGGACCGCGCAATTGCGGGAGGGCAGAACGAAGACTGCCCGCGCTTTTCGGAGCTCGTCCAGGTTGGCGAGGACGGCCTTTTCCATCTCCCCCGCGACGGAGAGGCAGGCGGGGCATTGCGCGCCGTGCACGTGCCGGTGAACCCCGGGCAGCCCAACGGGACGGGCACGTTCCTGCTGTTCGACGGGTCGGAAGCTACGAGTGGCTCTTCCAATCTTCAGGCTCTGCTCGACATGTTGCCGATCGGCCTGGCGCTGGTCGATCGGGACGGCCGCTTCCTGACGATGAACCAGGCGTTCCGCAGCGCCGCCGGGATCAAGGGGAACGCAAAGCTTGTCTATCCGGGCGACCTGGTGGTGAAGGAAGACAAGGCGGCGGTCGCCGACTCCGTCCGTCGCAATGCGCGCGGGCCGGCGATGTCGGGCGACATTGCAATCCGCCTGACCCGCGATCCGAAGGAGCCGGTCGCGCTGACGATCGCTGGGCTGCGGGGGCTCGGCGATGCGGCCGTTCTCCTGCTGCTCAAGGACAATAGTGAGGAAGCCAAGCTCAAGCGCCAGATCGCGCAGGCGACCAAGATGCAGGCGGTCGGACAGCTCGCCGGCGGCGTCGCCCACGACTTCAACAACATCCTCACGGCAATCATCGGCCATTGCGACCTGATGCTGATGCGGCACACGCCTGGGGACAGCGATTACGACGATATCCAGCAGATCAAGTCGAACTCGAACCGCGCCGCGGGGCTTACGCGGCAGCTGCTCGCCTTCTCACGCCAGCAGACGCTGCGGCCGCAGGTGCTCCAGCTTCCCGACGTGGTCTCGGAGGTCTCGCACCTCCTGAAGCGGCTGCTCGGCGAAACGGTCGTGCTGGTCGTGAAGCACGGCCGCAACCTTGGCTCGATCCGCGCCGATCCGGGCCAGCTCGAGCAGGTCATTATCAATCTGGCGGTGAACGCCCGGGACGCGATGGCCTCGAAGAGCGGCGGAACGCTCACGATCCAGACCTACGCGGTCAGCGCCAATCAGGTGGCGGAGATCGGCTCCGAAATCCTGCCGATCGCCGACTATACGGCGCTGTCGGTCAGCGACACGGGGTGCGGGATCCCGCCCAGCGTGCTCGGCAAGGTGTTCGAGCCTTTCTTCACGACCAAGGAAGTGGGCAAGGGCACCGGCCTCGGCCTCTCGACCGTCTACGGCATCGTCAAGCAGTCGGGCGGCTTCATCTTCGCCGACTCCAAGGTCGACGAGGGCACTCGCTTCGTCATCTACCTTCCCGTCCACAAGGTGGAAGAGAGCGCCCAGGCACCGCGGCAGACCAAGAGCGGCGACAACGAGCTGTGGGGCAGCGGCACCGTACTCCTTGTCGAGGACGAGCCGATGGTGCGCACGGTCGCGGAGCGGGCGCTGACGCGGCACGGCTACACCGTGATCACCGCGAACAACGGATATGAGGCCCTCGAAATCCTGGGCCGTGGGGATGAGTTCGCCCTACTGATCAGCGACGTCGTCATGCCGGAGATGGACGGGCCGACGATGGTGCGCGAGGCCCGGGCTACGCGGCCGGATCTGCCGGTGCTTTTCATGTCCGGCTACGCCGAGGAACAGCTCCGCAAGTCTATCGATATCGACAAGGTCGCCTTTCTGCCCAAACCCTTTTCGGTTCAGGAGCTTGCGGAGGCAGCCCGAAAGGCCCTTACGCCTGTTCAATGAATTAGGGCTTTGCTGGCGCGCATGCGCACTATATCCGAGGTGTCATGGGGCAGCGTAGCATCCTGGTAGTTGAGGACGAGCCGCTAATCGCGATGATGCTCGAGGATTTCCTCGAATCGCTCGGCCATTCGGTCACGGCGACATGCGAATCCGTGCAGGATGCGATCATCGAGGCCGACAAGGGCGGTTTCGACCTTGCCATCCTCGACGTGAACCTGAAGGGCGAAAGCGTCTGGCCGGTCGCCGAGCGCTTGCGCGCGCAGCAGATCCCGTTCGTGCTTGCGACAGGGGGGCACGTCGATCCGCCGCCCGCGCAGTTCGCCAACGTCCCGGTGATCGAGAAGCCTTATACGGTGGACCGGGTCACACCCGCGCTGGAAGCGGCCTTCGCCGAGCAATAGAGCGCGCCTGATGGCCAGGCTCGTCGCGCTTGGACTTGTCTTATTCCTTGCGATCGCTCTGACTATGTCGCTGTTCCAGGACCGAGCCATCTTCCCGACGCATCTTGTCGGGCAACCGGGCCCGCTGCCGGCGGGAACCCAACGGCTGAGCATCCGCACGGCGGATGGGGACAAGCTTCACGGCGTTCACACCGCCCCACGCGTAGTGAGGCCGCCACGGACGCTGATCGTCGGCTTTGGCGGGAACGGCTGGAATGGCGAGGATGTCGCCGCCTATCTGCACGACGTCTATCCAGAAGCTCACGTCGTCACATTTCATTATCGGGGCTACCGCCCCTCCACCGGCAGGCCGTCCGCGAAAGCGCTTCTCGCCGATGCGCCAGCCGTGTTCGATGCAGCCGTCGAGCGCGTCAAACCCCAGCTGACGGTCGCCGTCGGCTTCAGCATTGGCAGCGCTGTCGCGGCGAGCCTTGCCAAGCGCCGCGAGCTCGATGGCCTCATCCTGGTGACGCCGTTCGATTCATTGAAGGCTGTCGCGGAAGGTTATTATCCGTGGCTCCCCGTCGGCATGCTCTTTCGTCACGAGATGAATGCTGTGGAGAGCCTCGAGGCCAGCGACGTTCCGGTCGCCCTGATCGCCGGAGAGCGCGACGATCTAATTCCGCCCGAGCGAACGGCCGCTCTCCGCCGACATGTTCCCAATCTCGTCTTCGACCGGACGGTTGCGGGGGCCGGCCACAATGACATCTATCAGCGGCCCGAATTTCGCGAGACGATGCACGGCGCCTTGGCAAAATTCCGTCGGAGGCCAAAGTCTTCTTAGAGTCTTGGATTTGTGACTTTTAAGTAACCATGTTCTCCTCTTGTTCTC
>DASUVP010000279.1:0-3453 GCA_036378895.1 Sphingomicrobium sp. | reverse complement strand
GCTCACGGACTGCCGGGCGCGCTTCGACGGGAAGCTCGATGGTGAATTCGTTGAAGAAGCTGTCATTGACCAGGCGGACGCCGGCAACGGCCGACAGCCGGTCGGCGACCTCGCACGCGCGCGCGTGATTCAGCTGAGCGAGTTGCCGCAGCCCCTTTTCACCAAGCAGACTCATGTGCACCGAGAAGGCCAGAGCGCACAGGCCCGAGTTGGTGCAGATGTTCGACGTCGCCTTCTCCCGCCGGATGTGTTGCTCGCGCGTCGACAGGGTCAGCACGAAGCCGCGCTTGCCTTCCGCATCGACCGTTTCCCCCGCCAGGCGGCCCGGCATCTGCCGGACGAATTTCTCGCGCGTCGCGAACAGGCCGACGTAAGGCCCGCCGAATTGCAGGCCGACGCCGATCGACTGCCCCTCGCCCACCACGATGTCCGCGCCCATCTCGCCGGGCGAGCGAATCAGACCGAGCGCGACCGGCTCGGTCACGACCGCGATCAGGATCGCGCCGTTCGCGTGCGCCGCTTCCGCGATCGGAGTCAGGTCGGTGATGCGGCCGAGAATGTCGGGGTACTGGACTACGACCGCGCTGGTTTCGCCGTCGATGGCGGCGATCAGCATCTCCGCATCCGTCTCGGACGTGAGCGAGGGAAGTGAAGTCTCGAGCCGGTCCTCGGTGAACTTCGCCATCGTTGTCGCGACGCTGACGTAGTGCGGATGCACGCCCGAGGAGATGATCGTCTTGTTCCGCCGAGTGATGCGGTGGCCCATGACGATCGCCTCCCACATCGCGGTGGAGCCGTCGTACATCGAGGCGTTGGCAACCTCGCAGCCGTAAAGGCGCGCGACCTGGGTCTGGAACTCGAACAGCACCTGCAGCGTGCCCTGCGCGATCTCGGGCTGGTAGGGCGTGTAGGCGGTCAGGAACTCGCCGCGCTGGATGATATGATCGACGCTCGCCGGGATGTGGTGCTTGTAGGCGCCGCAGCCGAGGAAGAAGGGCGCTTCGCCCGCGGACAGGTTCTTGCCCGCGAGCTTCGTCAGCTGGCGCTCGACCGACAGCTCGGACGCATGGAGCGGAAGGCCCGCGATCGGGCCCTTCAACAGAAGGTCCGGCGGCACATCCTTGAACAGATCGTCGATAGTCGCGGCGCCGATCGTCTGCAGCATGCCGCTACGATCGGAGTCCGACAAAGGCAGGTAACGCATCTAGCTGGGCTTCCTCATGATGAAGCGAAGGCGGACGTAATCGGCATTGTTGCTGCCGATGCTGGCGGCGACGGCCTCCCCAATCTCGCCGCGCTCGCCCTCGGGCACGCCGGCTCGGTCGAGCCAGCCGCGACGGAAGGTGGTGACCCACTGGCCGATTCCGTTCGGCATTGGGGTCGGGCGTTCGATCAGGCGAGCATCGAGCTCGCTGAAGCCGGCGGCCTCGTAGACCGCGGCGAAGTCCTCGACCGACGGATACCAGTTGGAGGATTCCAGCGGCGGCGGATAGCCTCGCGCGACCAGCTCGGCGTCGAGCGTCTCGCGCAGCCTGGCGAGATTCCCGTCGCCGCCCATCTCGCCGGCGTAGCGGGCACCGGGCTTCAGCGCACGGTAGGCCGCGCCCGCAACCCTGTCCTTGTCGATGATCCAGTGCAGCGCAGCATTCGAAAAAGCCGCGTCGAACTCCGCGTCGAACGTCATGTCCGTCGCGCTCATCTCCCACACGTCGAGCCCGATCGCCCGCGCGGCGGCGACCAGCTCGGGCGAATTGTCGACGCCGACCACATCGGCCCCGCGCTCGGCGATCTTGTGGGTCAGCGCGCCATCGCCGCAGCCGATGTCGAGGATCCGCTCGCCCGGCTTCGGGTCGAGCAAGTCGAGCGCCGCCTCCCCAAGTTCGGCCACAAAGCGGCCGACCCGGGCATAGTCCGCCGCGTTCCAGCGGCTAGTCGAGGCGACCGCCGTCGTCAGAGCGTCTTCACCCAGTCGCGGTAGGAGGCTTCGTCCATCAGGCCCTCGACCTCGCCCGGATTGTCCAGCTTCAGCTTGAAGAACCAGCCCTCGCCTTCGGGGTCGCGGTTGATCAGCGCCGGGTCATCGGCCACCGCTTGATTGCCTTCGACGACCTCGCCGGCGACCGGCGAATAGACGTCCGAGGCCGCCTTCACCGATTCCACGACCGCCGCTTCCTGGCCCTTGTTGAGCTTGCGCCCCGCCTCCGGCACTTCCGCGAACACGATATCGCCGAGAGCTTCCTGCGCGTGATCGGAAATGCCGACGGTCGCCGTGTCGCCCTCGACTCGAATCCATTCATGCTCACGGGTGAAATAGACCGTCATGCAGATGCTCCCTTGCGGTGATAGCGGTGCGGTACGAACGGAAGCGGAGCCACGCGCGCGTCGAACAGCTTGCTGCGCTGCTCGAGCTTCAGTGCGGTGCCGACTTCCGCGAGATGGCTCGCGACATAGCCCATGGCGATCGGTCGCTGGAGGCTGGGGCTGAAGCCGCCGCTGGTGATCCGCCCGACTTCATTGCCCTCGTCGTCGAGCACGAGCGCGCCCTCGCGCACTGGCTGGCGGCCGTCGATGTCGAACCCGACGCGCTTCTGCGGTGCGCCGTTGGCCAATTCCTCACGGATGCGTGGGAAACCTGCGAACCCGCCCTCGGCCTTGCGCCGCTTGCCGATCGCGAAGGTCAGTCCGGCCATCACGGGAGTCGTCGTCCGGTCGATGTCATGCCCGTAGAGCGGGAGGCCGGCCTCGAGCCTCAGGGAATCTCGGGCGCCGAGTCCGATCGGCTTCACACGCTCGTCGCCGACGAGCCAATCCGCAAGCTGCTGCACAGCGATCGACGGGATGGAAATCTCGAATCCGTCCTCGCCGGTGTAGCCCGACCGGCTGATCCACACCGGATGCCCGCAGGCGCGGAAGGGCGCGCCCTGCATGAAGCCCAGCTCCGACACTCCCGGCACAAGCGCTTCAAGCGCTTCGGCCGCTTTGGGACCCTGCAGCGCAAGCAGCGCCTGCTCGCGCATGTGATCGATGACCGTTGTCCGCGGCAGGAGCGTTTCGAAGACTTCCAGATCGCCCTGCTTAGTCGCACCGTTGACGACGACGTAGAATTGGTCGCCGCGCCGCGTGGCCATCAGATCGTCGATGATCGTGCCGTCCTCGGCCAGCAGCATGGAATATTTCAGCCGCCCGTCCTTGAGGGCGACGAGATCGCCGGGCAGCAGCGTCTCCAGCGCGCGATCTGCATCGGACCCGTGAAACAGCAGCTGGCCCATATGGCTGACGTCGAACAGGCCGGCGTGGCTCCGCACCCACAGATGCTCGGTCATGATGCCTTCATACTGGACCGGCATCTCATAGCCGGCGAACGGGACCATCCGCCCGCCCTTGGCGCGATGCCAGCCGTCGAGCGGCAGCTTAGCCAGATTTTCGCTTGTCTCGGTCACGCCGCCCATCCTT
>DASUVP010000278.1:0-4266 GCA_036378895.1 Sphingomicrobium sp. | reverse complement strand
AGCTGGGCACGACTTTCAATAACGTTTCGAGCGCTCTCTAAGCATCGACTCGTTAAAAGGGCGGCGGCGCTGGCGACAGCGCCGCCGCTTTTTTTGTGCGGCCCCTAGGCGGTTAACGTTTGGGAACCTGCCCGCTTAGTGAATTGGAAACCAGTTCCGGCGCAAAACGGCATACGCGCGGTCACGACTTTGTGCCCAAGAGTAATCAGGTCCTTCGCGCGAACAGACTGGGAGACCAGAGATGATCAAGCGTTTCATCAAGCTGATTAATGACAGCCGTGGCGCTACCGCGATCGAATACGGCCTGATTGCCGCCTTGATTGCCGTTGCTGCTATCGGCGCGATGACGAGTGTCGGCCAGAAGCTCGGAACGACGTTCAACAACGTTTCGAGCGCGCTCTAAGCCTAGACGTTCGTAATTCGTCAAATGGAGGCGGCGGTGCCGAAAGGCGCCGCCGCCTTCTCTTTTGAACGTTGGGTGAGATAGCATCCGGCAAGAGCGACGAGCGCTCCGATCGAAAGCGTGTTCGGAAGCTCGTAGATACCGGTCACGGCGATGATCGTGAGAAGTGCCAATGACCAGACCAGCAATGCGGTCTTCGGCCGCTTTCCGTGAAGCAGGAGCCAGGCCACGGGGAGTCCGAGAAGCACTCCGTCGTAGGTGAGTAGGTAAGGCGGGGCGAGCAGGGTTGCGGCGGCGAGGACGGCCTCCTTGCCCTGGCGATCGTGGCGCCACCATTGCCACACCATCACCGCAGCAATCGCTGCAACCGCAATGTGAATCGATAGCGCGACGCCATCCGCAAAACCGGCGTAGCGGAGGAGAGCGTAGACGCTGGCGAGCTCTCGCCAATTCCAACGGCTATCCGAGACGAAGCCGGTGTAGGTCGAGAGTATCTCGAAGAAGGCTGCGTAGGACGCCTCTCCGAGGGCGACGAAGCCGATCAGATGCAAGGCCGAAGCCGAAAGCGCACCGCCCGCCACCGCCTGCCAATGCCGCCCTGCGATCATCGCAACGGGCAACATGATCGCCAGTTGCGGCTTGATGACCACCAGCCCGAGAACCGCCCCCGCCAAGAGAGCCCGCGTCTTGAGCAAGTGCAGTCCGGCGAGGAACAGACCCGAGGTCAGGAAGGCGTTCTGGCCGATGAACCCGTTCACCAGCACGCTCGGCTGCGCGAGCGCGAGCCTGTCCGGCATCCAGGCACGGGCAGCAATGACGTAGAAGAGCCCGGTAAGCGCCACCCACGCGGTGAATGCGAAACCGAACGGTAGCGAGCCGAACGGTGCGAGCAGCAACGCAAACGGCGGAGGGTAGGGGAAAGGCAGCAGGCCGCCTGCCGTTACGGTCCGCTCGACCGCGCGGTGAGCCTCAATGTCGTAGATTTGCGCACCCGCGCCATCTACGATCATCTTGCCGGCGGCCCAGAAGCTCAGGAAATCCACGGGCTTCGGATCGGTGACCATGATCCAGCAGACCGCCGCGATGATCCCGCAGACCAGTGCAGCCACTGCGACCGTCAGCCGCGCCGATATGCCATTGCCCAAGCGGCGCCACCTCCCCCAATGTTGGAACATTACGGTCACTCGGCGGGACGCGGCAAGTGCGGGCCCTAGCTTCCGACCGCTGCTGCCTGCTAGCCGAAAGGAAAGCAGCCCAACCGATTGGTCGGGCCGCTGAAAAACTTCATCAAATCAGGCGGATGGTGGAGCCGAGGGGGATCGAACCCCTGACCTTCGCAATGCCATTGCGACGCTCTCCCAGCTGAGCTACGGCCCCGTTCCTTCGCGCCTTAGGCGATGTTCTTCCGCCTCGCAAACAGGGAATTTCGGTTCCCCGCCGCCCGCTTCTAGGCTTCCTCGTCCTCGCCCGACTTGCCGACACCGAGGTCGTCGTCGCCGGTCGCCAGATCGACTTCCTCGTCGGCGCTCGGCTCTTCTTCCTCGTCGATCGCCAGGTCCTCGGCCTCGAGGTCCGCGTCTGCCGCCGGTTCCTTCACCGGGGCCGCTGCCTCGAACGGCATCGGCTGCTTGGACTTCAGCACCGGCTCGGGGATCCACTCGGTGCCGCATTCGATGCAGTGCACCGGCTCATCGTTACCGAGATCGTAAAAGCGGGTCGAGCACTTGGGGCAAGTGCGCTTGGCGCCCCATTCGGGCTTCACCATGTGGGTCTAACTCCAGTCAAAATCGGGCGTCCGCACTCTCGCGGCGGCGTTCGGCGGCGCGCCTTGCCATAGGCTACCCGCCCTGTCAAAGCGCCTCGCTTGAACAGGAATTTCGGAACCGGAAACCCGCGGCGCAAGGGCTTCGTCATCGCCGTCGACGGCCCCGCGGCCAGCGGCAAGGGCACGATCGCTCGCGCTCTCGCCAGCCATTACGGCCTGCCCCACATGGACACCGGGCTGCTCTATCGGGCGGTCGCGCTCAAGCTGTGGCGCTGGGGCGGCGATCCATCCATCGAGTTCGAGGCGTTGCGAGCATGCGACGACCTCGGTTTCGACCCCGATGATCAGGAGCTTAGGAGCGAGCCGGTCTCGCGCATCGCATCGAAGGTCTCGTCCTATGCGTCGGTTCGCGATGCTTTGCTGCAGAGGCAGCGGGACTTCGCCGGTCAGGAGGGCGGGGCGGTGCTCGACGGGCGCGACATCGGCACCATCATCGCGCCGAATGCCGATGCCAAGCTGTTCGTCACGGCGAGTCCGGAAGTGCGGGCCCAGAGGCGAGTCCGCGAGCTGCTCGAGCGGGGAATGCCGGGGCATTATGAGGACGTCCTGCTCGATATCCGCGCCCGCGACGAGCGAGACGCGACCCGTGAGTTCGCGCCGCTCCGTCAGGCTCAGGATGCGGATCTGCTCGACACCAGCGAGCTCGACGTCGATCAGGCGATCGCCGAGGCAATCCGGCTGGTCGAACACAAGCTCGCCGACGCCTGACGCGTTTGACTCTACTGCTGTTGAGGCCCAGCACGCGTGCCGGCGCGTTCGGGGGAAATTCCGCGCCGGTCGTAATCCCACCTGCGTTCATTCCAGACCAGGGGAAAGCCAATGAAATCCTTGATCAGATATGTAGCCGCAGCAGCAGCCGGCGCGCTTGCTGCGACGACGATTGCTTACGCTCAAACCGCGGCCCAGCCGCGAGCAATCGTCTCCATCTATCACGCCGCGCCCGGACACCAGCAGGCACTTCTCGAATGGCTGGCGCAGCAGGATCGCATTTCGGCAGCTGCCGGAATTCCCGCGAGCCAAATCTACGCGCATACGGATGGCGACAGCTGGGACTATCTGATGATCGGCCCGGCGACGACCGATGCCCAGGACACCGCCCTCGACGCCGCGGCGGCGAAGATGGGCCTTCCAACGGGCCCGAAGGTCGGACTGGAGCTACGAAAGCACGTTCAGTCGCATACCGACACGTTCGTCGTCGGGCCGATGACGGCCGCGCAACACCTGGATCGGTTGAAATAGATTGAGTCCTGCGGCGCCCGGTTTTCGGGCCGGGCGCCCCTGCCTAGAACTTCATCGAAAAGCCGACCGCCGCCCGGCGCGTTTTCCCTCTGGGAGCGATATTGTGAGGCACGTCCCCGACGTAGCCGCGCATTTTCGGTGCGGTTTGAAAGATTCCAAGGCCCAGCACGGTGCCGGGGGCTACCTGTTTCCCGGCGATAATTCCGCGACGTTGCTGCCAGACGCCGTCCGGAGCGCGATATTCGATAACGGGGAAGGAGAATCCGCGGCGCTCGATCTGTGCGGGCGGCTCGCCGATGACCCTTGCAACGGACGAGATTGTATTGGGAGACGATTGGCTGAAGGGTTGAGCGGCCGCGGGAACGGTCGAGGCGATCGCCGCTGCAAATGCCAGGACCCTCAAGCGCGCCATGCGCGAGCCTCCGCAAAACCCCAAGGGTAAACCCTTGGCCCGAAACCGAGGTTCCTCCCATGTTGCAAGTGCAACGTTGTGGGACGCATTGGTTGCGTCGGAATCACGTCTTCAGTGATCTCCCCTCTTTTCCGGACACTCGCGATCCGGCTTCCCGAGTGGGAGAGGAGCACCTCGCTGTTTCGCTTTCAAGTGCATTATCCACAGCAGCCCGATTTCGGCACGAAGGGCTTGCGCTAATCGTTCGTCGGGCCACTATCGCCCTCGAACAGGGGTAGGTGTGGGCGACGGCCCGTGAGGAAGGATCATTACGCAATCCTGGGCGTGACCCCGGCATCCGAGGATGTCGTGATCCGCGCCGCCTATCACGCCTTGATGCGGCGCTAT
>DASUVP010000277.1:0-5389 GCA_036378895.1 Sphingomicrobium sp. | reverse complement strand
TCGCCGGGTCGACCGTCGGGATGTTCATGCCCACGCGTATCGATCATCACGGCTGGCAGCTTGCCTTGCTCGCGCTGGCCGTCGCCGGATTGACCGATCCGAATCGAGCGCGGGGCGGGGCGGTCACCGGGATCGCATCGGCGATGTCGCTGTGGATCGGGCTCGAGCTGCTGATCTATCTGGCGATCGCGGGTGCGGCGGTGACCTTGTTCTGGGTCTGGGACGCCGGCGAGCGCCGCCGCCTCACGGCCTATGCGGCCACGCTCGGCGGAGGCACCGCGTTCGGGTTCCTAGTCTTCACTTCCTACGCCAACCGCCTCGCGGTGTGCGATGCGCTGTCGCCGGTCTGGCTATCCGATGCGGTGCTCGGCTCGGCATTGCTGATCGCGCTGGCGATGCTCTCCCCTGCCGACTGGAAGCGCCGATTGGCGATGGCCGCGGGGGCGGGCATCGTGGTCGCGGCGTTCCACGCCTTCGCCTGGCCGCAATGCCTCAGCCGCCTCGAGGGCGTCTCTCAGGAGACCTACGACCTCTGGCTCAGCCACGTCCGTGAAGCCCGACCGATCTACCGGCACGGCTGGCGCACTGCCGCCGCTGTCGTGGCGCTTCCACTGACGGGGCTGATCGGATGGATGTTGCTGGCTTGGGCCAAGCGGCGCGATCCGGACCTCCTTCGCCGGACTTTGGCCGCGGCCGCCCCTGCTTTCGCGGCCTCGATCCTGCTGTTGTGGCAGACCCGCACGGGGCCCGCCGCTCAGCTTCTCGGTGCGGCCGGAGCCACCGCCTTGCTGTGGATCACGGTGCCCTGGGCGCAGGCGTCGAAGAACATGATCCTCCGGACCGTCGGCACGGCGGCGCTGGTGGTGCTCGGCATGGGCGCGGCGGTGCCGTTCGCCAGCAATTTCTTCCCGAAGGAGCAGAAGAGCGCCGCGAGCAAGGCAGTCGACAAGGCCAACCGGCTGTGCACGTCGCTGTGGGGGTTGAGGCCGGTCGCCAAACAGCCCAACGGCATGGTGTTCACCTTCGTCGACCTCGGCCCACGGCTGATCACCGTCACGCATCACTCCGCCGTTGCGGGTCCCTATCACCGCAATGGCGACCAGATTTCTGACGTCATGAAAGCGTTCCGTGGCGACGAAGCCCAGGCGCGCGCGATCATTGCCAAGTATCGCTCGGATTATCTGCTGATCTGCCCGAACATGTCGACCGCCACGATCTTCAGAGCTGAGGCGCCCAAGGGCTTCTACGTCCAGTTGACCAAGGGCCGCGTGCCCGGCTGGCTGACCCCTGTGCCGCTGCCGAAAGACTCACCGTTCCGGATGTGGCGCGTACAGCGCTAGCGCTTGAGCGCTTTCACTGCTGCAAGCGTCTTCGACACGTGCTCGCTCCATTCCAGGTCGGAATGGACAAAGACGACCCTGCCGCTGCGGTCAATCACGTAGGACGTGCGGTCGGTCAGGCCCGGCTTGAGCTTCAACGAGACGTCATAGGCCTTGATCACGTCCGGCGTGGCCGTTGCGACTGGAAAGGCGTTGCGGCACGCCTCGACCGAGAAGCGCTTGAGCGTCGGGAGGTCGTCGGCCGACATGCCGATCACCCGCGCTCCCGCCTTGCGGAAATCCTTCGCCGCCTCGCTGAATGCGTGCGCTTCGAGCGTGCAGCCCTTGGTGAAGGCCTTGGGGAAGAAATAGAGCACGACCGGTCCCTTGCGCAGCTGGTCGGCGAGCCGAAGCCTGAAGGCCTTGCCCCCGACCGCGCCCGTCGTGACGAAGTCCGGCGCCTTCGTACCGGCGGGGAGCGCGGCGCCCGTTGGAGACGCGGCCGTCGCCGCCAGAACAAGCCCGATCAGCCACTTGCGCATGCGACTCTCCCTCGTTCGACATTCGGAACCTAGCGTGACCGCGGCCGGAGTGCCAACGTGCGGCCTTGAAGGCTGGGATGGAGAGGCAAGAATGAAAAGGCGGATCGTTGCTGCGCTCGGCATCCTTCTCGCGGGTTGCGCCGACAATGCGGGCAATGCGGTCGACGAAGTGCCGGCAGCCGAATCCAACGGCGCCACAGCATCGTCGCCCGAGATGAATTCGCCAGAAACGTCGCAAGCCGGCGCCACGAACAACACCGCCCCTACGAAGGCCGGTGCCTGCTTGATGCAGGACGGTGAAGCTCTGCGCATCACGCCGGTGAAAGCGATCGGCACCGAACCCTTCTGGGCCGCGCAAGTCGAGGGCCGCTGCGTCACCTACTCGACGCCGGAGGACCAGAAGGGCACCCGAATCTGGAGCCGCTTCAACCCGGGCCCGGATGGGGGCGTTTGGGTCGGATCGCTCGACGGCCAGCCGTTCAAGCTCATTACGCGGCTTCGTCCAAACTGCTCCGACGGAATGTCCGACAGAAGCTATCCGATGGAGGCGATCCTGACCGTCCGCGGAGAGGAGCGCCGGGGCTGCGCTTCCCAAACTGTTCTGGAAAGCCGGACATCGCCTCCCTAAGTCCGCTCAAAGCGGGATTAGGTGGAGAGGAGCAAGAATGCCAAATCATGAAGGTCCGATGGCCTGCCCGGTCGACGGCGCGACTTTGGTCATGAGCGAGCGGTCGGGAATCGAGATCGATTATTGCCCGACGTGCCGGGGAGTCTGGCTCGACCGCGGCGAGCTCGACAAGATCATCGAGCGGAACAATGCGAGCCAGGCGCAGCAGCAGCCGGCGCCGCCTCCACCGCAGCAGCAGCAGCCTCAGCATGCGCAACAGGGACCGTGGGGAGCTCCTCTGCAGCAATACGGGCATGGCTACGGCCACAAGCCGTACAAGAGGCGCAAGTCCTTCCTCGAGGATCTGTTCGACTAGGAGCGCTTGAGGATCTGAAGGGTCGCTTCGTCCGGCCCTTCGAAAAAGGCTTCAAGCGCCTGTGCGAACAGCGCGTCGCCCGATGCCGCCTCGAACAGAGTGAGGCTGGACCTCAGCTTCAGCGCGTCGACCTCTCCGAGGATTTCGACGGCAGTCCTGGTGCCTGCCCAGCGAGCCAGCGCCTCGACGCTCCGCCGATAGCGTTCGCCGAGGACGGGATGCGCGAGAAAGGCGCGTGCTTCGTGCAGCGAGCGGATCCCGTAGAATTGAGCGGTCGGGCTACGGCCGAGCCCAGCGACCTGGGGAAAGACGAACCACATCCAGTGGTTTTGCTTGCGGCCCGCTTCGAGCTCCGCCAGCGCCGTCTCGAACTCACGGTCCTGCGCCTCGACGAAACGCTGAAGCTGAAACGGATCCTTCCCGTCCATCAGGTCAGCAGCGGCTCGATCGCATGCCACTCGCGCTCGACCGCACGGCGTCCCGCTTCCATGGCTTCGAGGATTTTCGCGGGCTTGAACTCCAGCGTGTCGAGATAGTCCCGTTCGGGCTCGATCACCCGGATCGGGGCGAAGCGATATTCGGCCAGCTTCACGTCGAGCGGGCGAAGAACCGCGGTCATGTTCGCGGGACTGACGTTGGCAGCCTGCAAAGCCCTCAGCTGCGCTTCCCGGGCGGCGATCAAATCATTGATCAACGCGGCGTTGGCGAGGTCGTTGGCCGACACTTCCTTCTGCAGGATGTCGACGGCGCGAAGCCCGATCTCGATGAGATTGTTGTAGGACCTGGGATCCGAAGGCCTGGCCTTGGCGCTCGCCCGGACGACGATCACGCCCCTCGGATTGAGCTCGAGCGCTGTCGACAAGGGCGTTACGTCGCGGACCCCGCCGTCGACCCATTGTGCGCCGTCGCTGGTCCTCAGCGGATCGAAGAAGACGGGCATCGCGCAACTCGCGTAGACCCAATTGTGGATTCCGGGGGTCGTCTCGTCGATCGAGCGGAACTCTCCAGTCCCGAGACTGACGACTCCGAGACGGAGCTTCTTGCCCGTGGACCGAAGCTTGGCATCGTCCGCGTTCTGCTTGAGCAGCTTCCTGAGGCCCTTGGCGTCATAGATCGAGTCCGCGCCGATGATCCCGCCCACCACGCCGAGCGGCTTCTTCACATAGATGTCGGAGTTGTTCTTGAGGCCGAGCCAGAGCTGGAGAAGCTTCGGAATGTCGTCCTGCGCGACGGCAAGGGCCTGGATGGAGCCGGTCGAGGTACCGACCGCGATGTCGATCTTTACCCCGCGATTGGTGATGAGTTCGTCGAGAACTCCGACCTGGAAGGCGCCTTTCGCGCCTCCGCCGCTCAGCACGATTGCAAGTTCGCCGGCCATGATCGCCTCCCGCCCGGCACCTGGCTCGGTGCGATTTGGGCTTGGTTCGATTCGGCTGGCTTCAGCAATAAACCCGCGGCGGGGAAACGGCTATGGCCCGCCTCAGCGGTCGGAGGCGAGCCAGCCGGTTAGAACGTAGAACAGGATCACGACGGGGCCGGTGATCAGCAGCGCCGCGACCAGGCCGAGGCGGATGAGAAGAGCGTCGACCCCGGTCCAGTCGGCAAGGCCGGCGGCCACGCCCATGACCTTGCCCTGGGTCCGGTTGAGAAGAAAACGACTGTTCATTGCGATTCCTTGTTCGAAGGTGATTAGGCGATCGGCAGCGCGCTGGTGGCAGTGCTGACGAAGAGCATCGCGGTGACGAAGGCGGCTGCGAAAGCAGTGGCGGTGTCGCGAGCAGAGTTGAGTACGAACATTTCCATTCTCCCTTTTTCATGGGCTCGTCGTGAGCCTCACGCCACACACAATGCAGGGAGTGTGCCAAACTGGAATTATCGTTGTTTTTCAGTGCAGGCGTGCATCAAATCTAGTCAGATTGGGGATTTTCGCGCCGACAGTTGGGAAATCCTGCCAACAGAATCAGCTGGCGGTCAGGTCTCCGCCATTGGGATGGAGGACCTGGCCGATCATGTAGCTCGAATCCTCACAGGCCAGGAACAGGAAGGACGGAGCGACCTCGTTGGGCTGGCCCGGGCGGCCCATCGGCGTGTCCTTGCCGAACTCGGGAACCTTCTCGGGCCGTTGGCCTCCGAACGGGTTGAGGGGGGTCCAGATCGGACCGGGCGCGACTCCGTTGACGCGGATGCCCTTCTTGATGGCGTTCTTCGCGTAGGAGCGGGTGAAGGCGGTCATCGCGCCCTTGGTCGAGCTGTAGTCGAGCAGCTCGGGCGAGCCCTTGTACATCGTCACCGACGTGCAGTTGATGACCGACGAGCCGTGCTTCAGGTGCGGTTCCGCCGCCTGGGTCATGAAGAACATGCCGAACACGTTGGTCTGGAACGTCCGCTTCAGCTGGTCTTCCGTGATTTGGGTGATTTCCTTGTCGGGATGCTGCTCGCCGGCATTGTTGACGAGGATGTCGAGCCGGCCGAGCTCGTCGACTGTCTGCCTCACGGCGCGCTCGCAGAAGTCTTTGTCGCCAAGGTCGCCCGCAATGAGGATGGC
>DASUVP010000276.1:0-7758 GCA_036378895.1 Sphingomicrobium sp. | reverse complement strand
CCTCGCAGACCGGGCACGGAACTAACATCATCCAGGGCCTCGCGATCAGCCTCGAATCGACGGCTCTGCCGACGATTGTGATCATCGCCGGCCTGATCGGCAGCTACCAGCTGGCCGGCTTCCTCGGCGTCGCCTTCGCGGCTTCGGCGATGCTTGCACTCGCGGGAATGGTCGTCGCGCTGGACGCCTACGGACCGGTGACGGACAATGCCGGCGGCATCGCCGAAATGTCGGGTCTGGAGGACGAGGTGCGCAACCGCACCGATGCTCTGGACGCGGTCGGCAACACGACCAAGGCCGTCACCAAGGGCTATGCGATCGGCTCGGCGGGCCTTGCTGCTCTCGTCCTGTTCGGCGCCTACACCGCCGACCTTCGCGAGTTCGGCGACGAGATCGGCGTTACCGCCAACCTCGACGTCCTGTTCAGCCTGTCCAACCCCTACGTCATCGTTGGCCTGCTGCTCGGAGCGCTTCTGCCCTACCTGTTCGGTGCGATGGGCATGACCGCAGTCGGTCGCGCTGGCGGCGCCGTCGTCGAGGAAGTTCGTGGCCAGTTCCGCGACAATCCGGGCATCATGGACGGCTCCGTCCGCCCGGACTACGCTCGGACCGTCGATCTCGTGACGCGCGCCGCGATCCGCGAAATGATCATTCCGTCGCTTCTGCCGGTTCTCGCCCCGATCGTCGTCTACTTCGTGATCGGCGCGGTTGGCGGCAAGGAGAATGGCCTGGCCGCGGTCGGCGCCCTTCTTCTCGGAGTGATCGTCTCGGGTCTGTTCGTCGCCATCTCGATGACCAGCGGCGGCGGCGCCTGGGACAATGCCAAGAAGTACATCGAGGACGGCAATTACGGCGGCAAGGGTTCGGAAGCCCACAAGGCCGCGGTGACGGGCGACACGGTCGGCGATCCGTACAAGGATACCGCCGGCCCTGCCGTGAACCCGATGATCAAGATCACTAACATCGTCGCTCTGCTCCTGCTGGCGGCACTGGCGGCCGGCGCGCACTAGACGTATCGCAAGCGAAAGACTGGCCCCGCCCGGCACTGCCGCGGCGGGGCTTTTCTTTGCCCGCGCGGGGGCGCATGCGCGAGCCATGGTCCATGCGATCCGGGTACATGAGGCGGGCGGCCCCGAGGTCCTGCGATGGGAGGAAGTCGACGTCGGCGAGCCCGGACCGGGGCAGGTCCGGCTTCGCCAGACCGCCGTGGGCCTGAACTACATCGACGTCTATCATCGTACCGGGCTCTATCCGCAGCCGCTGCCGTTCACTCCGGGAACGGAGGCGGCAGGCCTGGTCGAGGCGATCGGGAAGGAAGTCACTGACCTGAGCGTCGGGGATCGTGTCGCTTATGCCGGCCCCATCGGCAGCTATGCCGAGGCGCGGCTGATTGACGCGGATCGCCTGGTCAAGCTGCCCGACTATGTTTCGGACGAGCTCGCGGCGGCCATGATGCTGCAGGGCATGACCGCGCGGATGCTATTGCGCGCGGTCTACGAGGTGAAGCCAGGCGACACGATCCTCGTTCACGCCGCGGCGGGCGGGGTCGGTCTCATCCTCTGCCAATGGGCAAATGCTCTCGGCGCCACAGTCATCGGCACGGTGTCGACCGACGAGAAGGCGGCAATGGCCAGCGCGCACGGCTGCCATCATGCGATCGTCTACACCCGGCAGGATTTCGTCGCCGAGGTCGAGCGGATCACCAACGGCGCGAAGCTGCCGGTGGTCTACGATTCGGTCGGCAAGGACACGTTCCTGAAATCTCTCGACTGCCTGCGACCGCGCGGGCTGATGGTCAGCTATGGCAATGCGTCCGGTCCGCCTGACCCGATCGCACCGGCATTGCTTGCGCAGAAGGGGTCGCTGTTCCTGACTCGCCCGACTTTATTCAGCTACATCGCCACGCGGGAGGAACTGGAGCAGTCCGCAGCCGAGCTGTTCGACATGGTCCGCTCGGGCAAGGTGAAGGTCGAGGTCGGCCAGCGTTTCGCGCTGAAGGATGCAGCCGAAGCGCACCGGCAGCTGGAGGCCCGCAAGACGACCGGCTCGACCGTTCTCACGGTCTGAATCGCCCGCCTTCCATTTTCGCCTTGGCGCTTGTAAGGCTCCGCGACTTTTTGCCGAAGAAAGAGAGAACGCTTGGCCAAGGAAGAATTACTCGAGATGCGCGGGCAGGTCGTCGAACTGTTGCCCAATGCGATGTTTCGCGTGCGGCTCGAGAACGGCCATGAGATCCTCGGACATACGGCAGGCAAGATGCGCAAGAACCGCATCCGCGTGCTCACCGGCGACGAAGTCCTCGTCGAGCTGACTCCCTACGACCTGACCAAGGGTCGGATTACCTACCGGTTCAAGTAAGAGGCGCCGCGCGTGCGGCTCGTCCTCGCATCCGCAAGCCCGCGCAGGCTCGACCTGCTCGCGCGCATCGGCGTCGTGCCCGACGACGTCGTGCCGGCCGATATCGACGAGGGCGTGCCGCCCGGAGAACTTCCGCGCGAGCATGCGCTCCGGCTGGCGCGCGAGAAAGCTGCGGCGGTCGCTGCATTGCATCCGGCCGCCCTGGTGCTCGCCGCCGACACGGTGGTCGCGGTCGGGCGGCGGATCCTTCCCAAGGTCGAGGACGAGGCGACCTTGCGCGCCTGCATGAGATTGCTCTCTGGCCGCCGGCACCAAGTCCTCACCGGCGTGGCGCTGGCCGTCCCGGGTGCGGGCGTTCGCGAGCGGCTGGGCGAAACCCTGATCGCCATGAAGCGCCTGTCGGATGAGGAGATCGACTATTATGCGAGCCATGGCGAGTGGCGCGGCAAGGCCGGCGGCTACGCGCTTCAAGGCTATGGCGAGGTCTACGTCCGTCACATCGCCGGGAGCTATTCGAACGTCGTCGGCCTGCCGCTCGCCGAAACTCGTCTGCTGCTTAAGTCCGGGGGCTACCCAATTGCCTGAATGGCTGATCGAGCGCGGGATCGGTGAGACGCGCGCGGTTTGCCTGGAAGACGGGGAGATCGTCGAGGCTCGGGTTCAGCTGGACGGCACGGTCCCGGCCGGCTCGGTGTTTGCCGCGCGCCTGATCGACGTCGGGACCAACGGCCGCAATGCGGTCGCGGCGGACGAGCAGGGTCTGGAATATCTGCTCCCGCAGGCTCCCCGCGGAATAACCCAGGGGGCGTCCCTCAAGATCGAGGTCACGCGCGAACCGATCCCCGGCGCCGAAACCTGGAAGCGCCCGTTCGCACGCGCCGCGGATGAGGCGGTGGGTTCGTCGCCGCCGCTCGACGGAGAATTGCTGCCGTTTCCCGCTCCCCTTGACCGCCTTGCGGCCGCGGGCTGGGCGGACCTGCTCGACGAGGCGCGGAGCGGAATCATCCGCTTCGCCGGCGGCGAGCTGCGAGTGTCGCTGACTCCGGCGATGACCCTTATCGACGTCGACGGCCATCTGGCGGTCGAGGAGCTGGCGATGGCGGGAGCGGAAGCGGCGGCTCGCACCATTCTTCGCCACGGGATTGGAGGTTCGATCGGGATCGACCTGCCCACGACAGCGGGCAAGACGCAGCGGCAAGCGATCGGCACGGCCGTGGACGCAATCCTGCCCCAGCCGTTCGAGCGGACCGCGGTCAACGGCTTCGGCTTCATGCAGATCGTTCGCCCGCGCACGCGCGCTTCTCTTTTCGAGCTGGCGGCGGATCGAGCGGCGTTCGAGGCCCGTGCACTGCTCCGCCTTGCCGCGATGGAGCGGACGGGCGCAACGGCCCTCGTCGCGCATCCCGCCGTCGTGCGCGCGATCGAGCGTCAGCCGGGCTGGATCGAGGCCCTTTCGCGGCAATTGGGCGGGGCTGCCGTCTTGCGAAGCGACCCGTCGCTCCCCATCCATGGAGGCTATGTCCAAGCCGCCTGAATCCAAGTCCTGCCCGGTCTGCAAGAAGCCGTCCGCACCCGGCCATGCGCCCTTCTGCTCACAGGGGTGCAAGGATCGCGACCTGCTCCGCTGGCTCGACGAGGGGTATCGGATTCCCGGCCCGGTTGCCGATCCCGCCGGGGTGGACAGCGAGGAGCGTGACGGTTAGGGAGCGCGTCGCTTCGACGGGCGGCCCGCCCGGTCGCGAGAGCCCAGGTAGCTCAGTTGGTAGAGCACGTGACTGAAAATCACGGTGTCGGTGGTTCGATTCCGCCCCTGGGCACCATCCTCGCCCATCGTTGACCTACTTCTGCGGCTGCCCACGCAGGAAGAACATGAGGTAAATCAGGCGCCCGTTCTCAAGTGAGTCGCCGAAGCCTGGTCCGGCAGTATGCCAATAGTGCGGCTGCAGGAGGACGAGGCGATTGAACCGCATCGGCACCGTCATCGTGTGCTCCCAGTTCGAGCGATCGAGCGCGTCCTTGTCCAGGATGTCTTCCTGCAGCTCCTTGTAAGACGAGTAGCCGATCTTTCTGAGGCTCTCGGGATCCATGGGCACTCGATCCGTTCCTGTAGGCTTGTGCCGAAAGAATTCGGTTCCACCCTGGCAGTCCTCCGGCCGGCTAAGATAAAGTATTCCCGACCAATGGCTTTGGTCGATGTGAATTCGTGCGGGTTTGTCGTCGGATGCCAACGCGACGCGACAGGAGCCGTGCGAGAAGTCGTCGCTCCATGGCGCACGTACAGGCTCGCGGACCAATGAAGAAATGACTCCGTCGAGCCCCTCGATCCTAAGCTTCTGAACGGAGTTCAGGCCGGGAAAGCGCCCTCCAACCGCGTAGGTGAGGCTGAGCGCCTGGGCCCGAACCGTCTCGGCATTGCGAAGGAAATCATCGATCACGAACAGGTGAGGAACCATTGCTGCTCCACCACGAACCGGCCGATAAATGGCGCCGGGAGGCATATCCGGAGCACGACGCTGAAGAAAGCCCACCCGCATCCGTTAACCACGAGCCGGCTTCCGATGGGCCCCCTAACTGCCTGATTTGACCCGTATCGACACGGAAATCGAGCCGCCAATCCCTTAACGGGACATGTTGTTTCGGCGCTACACTGATCGGGAAAAGCTGCCCGAAAGCCTCACTCTCCCTTGTTCTGTTACCGTTCTCGGACAATGAGAACGCCACGTGCGCCCAGTAATGGGCCGAGGCGTGCGCCCGATTTCGGGCCGAATAAGGGGACCAAAATGAAGACGAGCTTCCGTCAGAACTTGCTCGCGTCGACCTTGCTGGTCGGTGCGTCCGCACTGGCAACGCCCGCTTGGGCACAGGATACGCAGACGGTCGATCCAGCTGCGCAGCCGCCTTCGGGCCCGGTCGAGGGTCAGCCGACTCCGTCGGTTTCCTCAGAGGGCGAGCCTGTCTCCAGCGGGCAGGACATCATCGTCACCGGTTCGCGCATTCCGCAGCCTAACCTCGAGTCCGCCGCTCCCGTCACGGTCGTTTCCGACCAGGACGTGAAGCTCACCGGCGCGACCCGCGTCGAGGACGTGCTCAACCAGCTGCCGTCAGTCGGCGCCGCCCAGGCGTCCGGCATTTCGAACGGCGCGAGCGGCACGGCCGAAATCGACCTTCGCTACCTGGGCTCGAAGCGCACGCTGAGCCTGATCAACGGCCGTCGCATGATGCCGGGCAGCCCCAACAGCACGACCCAGGCCGCAGACGTCAACGTCATCCCAGCGGCGCTGATCCGGCGGGTCGAGGTCCTAACGGGCGGCGCCTCGTCGGTGTACGGCGCGGACGCGGTCGCCGGTGTCGTGAACTTCATCATGGACACCGACTTCGAAGGCGTCCGCTTCGACGGCAACATCAGCACTTACTGGCATAAGCAGGACAATCCGTTCGTAGCGGACTGCGTCACCGGTGCCGGCCAGGCCTGCGCATCAATTGGCGCGGGGAACCCGGTCCACATCCGTGACATGATCGAGAATCGCCGCACCGTCATCGGAACGGCTCAATACCCGCTGCCAACCGGCTCGACCTTCGACGGTCGCGCGATGGACGGCACGATCACTATCGGCGCCGGCTTCGACGACGGCCGCGGACACGCCGTGGCTTATTTCGGCTACCGCGACGTCAATCCTGTGACGCAGGACAAGCGCGATTTCAGCGCCTGCACGATTCAGAACAATACCGCGGGCAACCCGCAGTGCGGCGGTTCCGCGACTGCGAATCCGGGCAACGCTCTCATCTTTACCGGCGCGGGAACCTCGACCTTCGCGGTCTTGGGCCCGGGAACGGCCGTTGTGGGTGCACCGAACATCTTCAACTTCGCTCCGCTCAACTACTTCCAGCGCCCGGACGAGCGCTACATCGCGGGTGCGTTTGCGGACTATGAAATCAGTCCGATGTTCAAGCCGTACCTCGAGTTCATGTTCATGGACGACCATACGCTGGCGCAGATCGCTCCGTCCGGCGACTTCGGCAACACGCTGACCATCAACTGCGACAACCCGTTGATGTCGGCTCAGCAGCTTGCGCTGATCTGTAACCCGGAGAACTTGATCAACGGATTCGTAGGGACCTTCCCGACGGCCGTCGACGCTCCCTACAACCCGACCCCGGGCGCAGCGCCGATCGGTTTTGTAAACACCGATCCGAACGCGCCGGGCACGACCTACAACCGGGCCTTCTTCCAGCTTCTGCGGCGTAACACGGAGGGCGGTCCGCGCATCTCCGACCTCCGGCACCAGAGCTGGCGCGGAGTGCTCGGCCTGCGCGGCGACCTGTCGAACGTCTTCTCGTACGACACTTACTACCAGTACGGCCGGACGAACTACACGCAGGTCTACAGGAACGAGTTCGCGATCTCGCGGCTCAACCGCGCCCTCGACGTGGTCGCCGATACGCGGCCGGGTCCGAACTTCGGTCTGCCGGTCTGCCGCTCGGTCCTCGACAATACGGACCCGAGCTGCCAGCCCTACGACATCTTCGGGGCGGCGGGGCCGTCAGCGGCGTCGATCAATTATCTGAACGTCTTCGGCGTCATTCAGGGCTACACTTCGGAGCAGCTCTTCAACGCCAACGTCACCGGGCTTCTCGGTGAAGCGGGCGTCCAGACTCCATGGGCGGAAGATGGCGTCGCCATCAACGCCGGCGTCGAATGGCGCAAGGAAAGCCTGGAGCTCAATCCGGATCAGGCGTTCCAGACCGAGCCGTCGAGCGACCTCGCCGGCCAGGGCGCTCCGACGCTTCCGGTGCAGGGCAACTTCAAGGTCTGGGAAATCTTCGCTGAGACGCAGATCCCGATCATCCAGAATTCGTTCATCCATGAGCTGTCGCTAAGCGCCGGGTACCGCAAGTCGTGGTACAAGACGGAGAACGAGCGGGCCCCGGCCGGTACGGATCCGAGCCGCAAGTACGACACCGACACGTACAAGATTTCGGCCGAGTTCGCGCCGATCCGCGACGTGCGATTCCGCGGCGCTTACAACCGCGCCGTTCGCGCCCCGAACATCCAGGAGCTCTTCGCTCCCCAGTTCGTCGGCCTCGACGGATCGACCGATCCGTGCGCGGGTCATGCGCTCGCGGCGAGCGAAGCAGGTTGCATTGCGCAATTCCAGGCTGCCGGCATCGCCAACCCGATCGGCGTGGTGACTCCGTCCAACCCGGCCGAACAGTATAACGGCCTTCTGGGCGGCAACCCGGACCTTCGACCGGAAACAGCGACGACCAAGACGGTGGGCGTCGTGCTCCAGCCGCGGTTCATTCCGAACCTCGCGGTCACCGTCGATTACTGGAACATCAAGCTGAAGGGCGCGATCCAGGGCTTCGGTGCGGATGCCATCCTGGCCGATTGCGTCCAGA